>NZ_JBPSDN010000024.1:0-66904 GCF_052036135.1 Gordonia marina | reverse complement strand
CCGACCGCGATCTCCGTCCGGTCCGCCACCGTCAACATCATCCGTCCCAGCCCCACCCAGGGTCTCCTACCGCGCTACCCGCAACCCCTCGTGGCCTGCAGTGTTGCTACGACGGTATGACACCGCCTTGTGCTGTCCATCGCGACACGGATACTCGCGGAGCAGTACATGGTGACTGAACTCGCGGACCCGCAATTCACTGACGGCATAGTGGCCAATCAGGCGTACGCGCTGCTCCGCGCGTTCAAGAGTCGAGGGCTGGGTACGGCGGAGTCGATTGAGACACTCGACGCAGTGGTTCTCATGACGCCGGAGAACATCCACGTCAACTCGTTCATGTACGAACCGATCATCGACATGTCCGATGTGGCACTTCGGGAGTTGTACACGCAGGTGAAGGGTCTCTGCTCATGACAGGGCGGTGGCTATTCCATGTGCTGTCGGACGGATAGTCACCGGTCATCGCAGCAGAACCCCGTCATCGGCGTCCAGTTGCTGGTACTTGGAGACTAGGTCGTTATTCCCCTTGGTGTACAAGGGGTTCCGAGAGTACGGGCTGAGGATCTGACCGGTGCATCGAGTGCGACGGTGGGCCGTGACGGTGTCGACGGACTGCTGAGCCCCGATGTTGTCGGCCACTACCTTGCTCCACCGGACAGCGCGATCGTGTTCGGCGTGGACGAGGAGTCCCAGATCCCGGACGCGTTCGTTCACTCAAGCGGATAGCGAGAAATTCGAGATGGTAATGGAAGAGGAAGAAGCCTCGACGATCCCGAGACTCCGATCAGGGCATTCACACGCGAGCGCGATGTGGTCCGCCTCGCCAACGAGGCTGTGATCACCGCTGCGGGTTGGTGCTTGAACTGCGTCTGCCGCTGTTTGAGCCGCATTCGTTCCTCGGTGTCCTTGGCGACTATTTCAACTGTTGGGCCGACGTCGCCCAGTACGAGCCAATCTTGTGGGGGCTTCTGCTGGCGCTGCTGGCAGATCTAACGAATGGGGACATTGTCCGCAGGGCTTCCACCAGCCAAGTAGTCGAGAGTTACTGGGATGCTCGAAGTCCGGCTACTTTGAGCGGGCGTTGAACGCCTACGGGCGCGAGGGGGAGGAGTGTCGCCGCTGCGGCACCCCGTTGGTTCGTCAGAGCTTCATGAACCGGAGCTCGTTCTTCTGCCCGCAGTGCCAGCCCGCTCCGCGCTTGCGCCGCAGGTGACGTCTGCCCACCTTGAGCGACAACTCGGTCAACTGCAGCGCGTTGTCGCTCAGAGTGGGCAGAAGGTCAGCTCGCGAGGCAGTCGAGACCTGCAGTCAGTCAAGGTGAAAAGGTGGTGATCGAGGCGCGGGGGATAGAGTCCACACGAGAGTGGCCGTCGCGAGATGCCGAGTGATTCCCAAGCCTGAGCGCGCCCATATCCTTGGTGGTCAGCGCGTGCAAGGTCGGAAATTCCCGCAGTAGGGCGGTGAGTCGCGTCGCCCAGTCGGTGCGGGATCAATGGTCGGCAGGGCGTAAGCGACTAGGGAGAGGGCGTTGTAGGTGCCGAAGAGCCCGGGCATTCATGGCGGTGACGCTTCAGTCAGATCGCCGACCTCAGTCGTGGCAGCTGGCGCAGGGGGTTCGTGTGTTCGATCTCGTACCGCTGCTTCGCGTTGAACACCTCGCTCAGTCCCGGAGCAGGATCCCCGCCGCCGGTGTACACCATCTGGCTGAACGGCCAGTCCGATCCGAACACGATGTGCGACCGGTCCGTCACCGCCAGGACCGCCCTCATCGCCGGTTCGGAGGCGCTCAGTGCGGTGTCGTAGTAGAAGCTGCGAATCCACTTCTGGACATTGAGGAGTGCCGGCTGGGGTGCGCCGGGGGGCCAGAGGTCACCGACGGGAGTCGCCGACAGGACTCCAATTCGCCACGCCAGGAATGGGATGGTTCCGCCGGCGTGGGACAGCTGAAATCGGATTCTCGGATGGCGCTGTACTGTTCCGCTGGCGATCATCAGGGTCGCAGCGCGGGTGGTGTCGAAAGTGAACTCCTCGAGAAAGTCCGGCAGTGGGAGGTTTGGTTTCGCGTCCGCGGGGACAGCGGCGGGGTGAACGAAGACGTATGCGCCGCGTCGGTTGAGAGCCTCCATGACGGGTTCGAAGCGTGGATCGCCCAGGTACATACCGTCGTACGCGCTGAGGAGCGTGACGCCATCGAGCCTCAGAACGTCGAGCGCGTACTCGATCTCCCGTATCGAGGCGGCCACATCCGGCATGGGGAGGGTGGCGAAGCCGCCGAACCGCCTTCCGTGCCGTCGGAACAACTGGGATGTGTAGGTGTTGCAATAGCGGGCGAGGTCGCGTGCGTCCTTGCCTTGCAGGAATCCGACGCCCGGATCGGACACCGACAGGACCTGAGCCTGGATGCCCCATCGATCCATGAAGTCGATCGCCGATTCTGGAGACCAGTCGGGAGTCGGGTAGCCGCCGATGGTGAAATGCCCGTGGTCGAGGAGCGCTTGGCGGTACTCGGGTGGCAGGAAGTGGGCGTGGAGGTCGATGCGGTAACGGCCCTCGGGTGTCGGCGAGGCGTTAGCTACGGGCGCCGCACTGGTCGCAGATATGCCGGCGGCGAGGGCTCCGGCGCCGATCAGGAGGGATCGACGGGCGATCGGCGGCGACGAATTGTCATCGGTCATAGGTAGGTCCTTCTTTCTGGCGTTGCAAACTGCGTGCCTACTGCGTCGTGAGGTGTTGGAGGCGTTGGAGGGGAAGTGAATAGGCGGATGCCTGGATGACTGTCGCGTCTGGCGCTGCGGCGGGCCGCGAGGGCAGGACACGCGACCCTCGGTGTCCCGGTGTGTCCTGTATGCGGCTAGCGAACTGCGGACTCGTTGCAATCGGGTAGGCGATCCGATGGCGATGCGTTCGAGTAGCGGCAGGTAGGGCGGAAGCCGACGAGTTGGAGCGCGGGTGGGTCATCGTGGGATCTCGATGACTGGGATAGTGTGATCGACGCTGTAGGCGTGCACGGCGGTGAGGGCCGTGGACTGCTTTTCGACGAGGGCCTTGAGTTCCGGCGTCGCGAGGAAGTCCTCAAGATCGTCTCGACTGTTCAGTCCGAAGACCACGGCGCCGTCGTGCCGGTGACTCGGGGGGTAGGCGTGGGACAGGCCTCGAGTGCGGTGGGCGACTCCGGTTATCGGCAGGAAGGTGTACGCCCGCACGTCGAGCGCGCCGCCATCGTGGAGGACTTGGCCGAATCGCTGGTGGACGAATGCCCGGAACCTTCGCAGTGGGACACCGCGGCGGCGGCGCAGCAGCAGTACCGTTCGATGTCCGACGGAGGGGTCGTGGTGGGTTGTCCACCAGGATCCGCCGCGCGGGCCGCAGATGTGGCCGAGAACGTTGTCGAAGACGTTCTGTTCGTCATGGACGATCGTCTCGAGCATGCCGCGAGCGGCGCGCGCCATCTCGGCCGCGTTGCGGAGACGCACTTCTGTGACTCCGTCCCATTTGAACAGGTCTGGGGGAAGAGTCCCGACAGTGGGAGTGGCTGGCCAGTAGCCGTGGTCGTCGTCCGAGAGGTGGTACTGGTTGTATTCGTAGATGTGACCGCCACGCTTCACGAGTTCGGCGTGCGGGCCTGCCCAATAGCCGGCGGCGACGTCCCGCGGCAGGTCCGCTCGTAACCGGATCGGGTAGATACCGGAGAGGGTCTTGATGGGCAACGTGCACGGTGTAGGGGTCATCAATCTTCCTCGCCCCACGGATGTAGCTGAGCGGCGAGCCGGGTGAGGCTGTTCTGCATCTGGTCGCGGACGTGCTCGGCCAACTGGGCAGCGGACTCGTCGCTCATCGGGAAGACGGGCGGGAGGACCTCGGTGGCGAGGCGTGCGGGAAGCGGCAGGTAAGGCAAGAGGCCGACGAGCCCGATGTTGAGGCCCCAAGGGATCGAGAGCGAGACAGGTAAGGCTTTGAGCCTCAATGCCTGGTCGAGACGAAGGGCGCGCGCCAGCTTGGCCCCGTCGGAGAGGACGAAGAGCGTCCTCCCCGCACCCGCAGTCACGATCGGCCTGATAGGGACATCGGCCTCGTGGGCGAGGGAAGCGAACCCTGCTCGGCCTCCGAAGACGATCTTGTTCTCGTCAGAACGAGCTTTGAATGCATCCAGGTCACCACCGGGGAAGACGAGCACATGCTGACCCGCGGCAAGTGATTCAGCGGCCACCGAACGACATGCGGGTCGGGCGCCAAACGGCTCCAGTATGCGACCGACACCCAGCGTCCAGGCGATCTGGTGAGTCAGGATGGTCACCGGACGATCGAGTTGCATCTGGTCGAGGGCCGCGAGCACCGCCAGCACGTTGACGTCGAACACTCCGCCGAAGCCGTGATTGGCGACGAACAACACTGGTTCACTAGGGGCGGTGAGGTCACCTTGAAGGTCAAGCCGGTGATAGCGATGGACCCATTCGGTGCCGAGTGAGCGAAGTGCAAGTATCGCTGCGTCAAGGGGATGCTCGGTCATGACGGGCCCAATGTCGTGGCCGAATCCGGTGTTTCAGATTCGGCCAGGTCGAGGGCGATGTCGATGATCATGTCTTCCTGCCCGCCGATGAGCTTGCGTCGACCGACCTCCATGAGAATGCGCCGCACGTCTATTCCGTAAGCTGTTGCAGCGGTCTCAGCGTGTCGAAGGAAGCTGGAGTAGACGCCGGCGTAGCCCAGGGTCAGCGTTTCGCGATCGATTTGCACGGGACGGTCCATGAGTGGGCGAACAAGCTCTTCGGTGGTGTCCTGGAGGGCGAACAGGTCGGCCGTATGCGCCCATCCCTGGACATTCGAGACGGCGACGAACGGCTCGATGGGGCAGTTGCCCGCTCCGGCACCGAGGCCTGCCAGGGACGCGTCCACGCGGCTCGCTCCCTCGTCGACGGCGACGATGCTGTTGGCGACTGCGAGGCCGAGGTTGTGATGCGCGTGGACGCCGATCTCGATCTCGGGGTCGAGCGCGTCGCGGTAGGCGCGCACGCGCTGGCGCACGCCATCCATGGTCAGCCGTCCACCCGAGTCGACGACGTAGACGCAGTGGGCACCGTAAGAGGCCATCAGCTTCGCTTGGCTTGCGAGCGCGGCGGGCTCGGAGAGATGGCTCATCATGAGGAATCCGGAGACGTCCATGTCGAGTCCACGGGCGGTGGCGATGTGCTGTCGGGATACGTCCGCTTCGGTGCAGTGCGTCGCGACTCGGACCGACCGCACGCCGAGGTCGAATGCGCGTCGTAGATCGTCGGCAGTCCCGATCCCCGGCAGGATCAGTGTCGTCAAGCGAGCGTTGCTGATGTTGGCAGCGGCGACTTCGAGCCATTCCCAATCGGTGTGACTGCCCGGCCCGTAGTTGAGACTGCTTCCGCCCAGGCCGTCGCCGTGGGCGACCTCGATCGCATCGACCCCCGCCGCATCGAGAGCGGTGACGATCTCACCCAGCTTGTTGGGTGTGATGCGGTGGCGTAGCGCATGCATCCCGTCGCGCAGGGTGACGTCTTGGATGAAGACGCTTGGCGGCGTACGTACTCGGCCACATTCTGATACGCGCTCACGTATGCGAGTGACGTCTTGGACGAAGACACTTGGTGACGTGGTGCTCATCAGGCGAACTCCTCTCCGACACACGAGGCGGCGGACGTCATCGATGCCGAGGTCCGGCGTACGCCGGGAGATAGTGGGCGGCGCCCTCGCCTTCGAGGAAGACCGACACCTGGCGAGTCGCAGGAGTGCCCTTGGTGAGGGTGTGAACGGGCGATACGCCTGGGGATCGGCGCGAACTGGATGTCCTGCTTGAGGTGGTAGCCGGGGACGTAGGCCGAGACGTCCCCGATCATCTTCATGATCGACTCGCGGATCACCGACTGCTGCGCGCCGTCCGGGTCGTAGATCAGTGCGAGAACGGTGTTGCGTATAATCATAGGCGGCTCCGCCGGATTCAAGATGATGATGGCCTTGCCGTGCGCGGCGCCGCCGACCGCCTCGATCGCGCGCGAAGTCGTTTCTGTGAACTCATCGATATTGACGCGAGTGCCCGGGCCTGCCGACCGTGAGGAGATGGAGGCGGTCATGGGCATGCCTGTTCGAACTCTGCGGCAGCGGTGGCCGTGGCGGCGGGAATGTCGCTGGCGTAGATCCGTGCTTCGACCTTGTCGCCGGGCTGGACGGGGGCCATCGGCCCGAGCGCTCCAGACAGCACCACCTGGCCCGCCCGCAGGGGATCGCCGAACTCGTGGGCGGTCCGCGCGAGCCAGAGCAGCGCGTTCAGTGGATCGCCCAGGCAGGCGCCGCCGTTGCCGGTCGACACAATCACGCCGTTGACTGCCATCTCCATAACGACCGAAACGGGCTCTACGGCGCGGGGCAGTTCCTCGCCGAGGACGTACAGCCCGGCGCTGGCGTTGTCGGCGACAGTGTCGGCATAGGTGATGTCCCAGCCTGTGATCCGGCTGTCGACGATCTCCAGTGCTGCGCGAGTCGAGGTGACCGCAGCACGCACCTGTTCAATGTCGAGGCTTTCGCCGGAGAGGTCTTCGCCCAGGATGAACGCCAACTCGGCTTCGATCTTGGGCTGGAGCAACAGGTGACTCGGTACCGGTCTCCCACTCCAGTCCATGTCTGCGAACAGCACACCGAAGTCGGGTTGATCCACTCCGAGCTGTTGCTGGACGGCTGGGCTGGTCAGCCCGATTTTGCGGCCCACGATGATGGCGCCATTGGTCACGCGGTGCTGGGTGAGCTGCTGCTGGACCGCGTACGCCGAGGCGGTGTCGGTCGCGCAGATCAGGTCTCGGACGGGTGGGCACGGGCGGCTGTCGCGCTGAGCTTGGAGAAGTCGTTGTGCGGCTTCGTCGACGGCGGCGCTCTGATGTGTCATGCCGGCCTCCTTGCCGGTGTCGATGCCGACAGGGCCGAGTTGGCCTTCGCCTGACGAATCAGGCCCATCTGTCGTCGGAGGGCTGCGGTCAGGGCGCTCGCGTCCGTTGTGGCTCCGAAGACGTATTTGTCCGGCCGCAGTGCAACGAGGGTTCCCGGTCTGTGCCCCGCCCGGCGCAGCCACGTGGTCAGGTCGCCGTCGGTGTCTTCCAGGTCCAGCAGTCCTGCTCTTCTGCGTCCGTCGCCGATCTGCCCTTGCGGGCGCGTTCCAGCGGCGAAGACGGTCGCGAAGCGAGTGCCGAGGCTCTCCCACAGTTCGACGTCGGGGCCTAGAAGGTCGCGCGGATCGACCTCGAATCCGATGACCGCCCAATCGATTCCCAGGGCGTCGTCGAGCCGTTGCGGTCGGCCGTCGTAGCGACGGACCACTGGCTGGGGCGCGAGCGTGCCCTCGATCCCGCGCCGTCCGTGACGAGGCAGCCCGAGGTAGTGGTCACGCTTGAACCGCGGTTTCGGTTTCATGCCGGCGCGCCGCACCCACCCGCGGAGGCCGGGTGTACGCAACGCGGTCCACAGGGCGCTATCGCGTGCTCGGGCGAGGGCGGGGCTCTTGATCGAGACGAGTGACTTGTTGAACACCGACAGGTCGATCATGGCTTTCGCGTGAGGCCTGCGTTCGCTTTCGTAGGTGTCGAGGATCGAGGGGTCGGCCCCGTGCTGGAGGATCGCTTGGAGTTTCCACGAGAGGTTGTCCGCGTCGCGTACGCCTGCGTTCATGCCCTGGCCGATGAACTGCGGTGTCATGTGGGCGGCGTCGCCAGCGAGTAGCACGCGGCCGTCGCGCCAGCGGTCGGCGACCACGGCGTTGAAGGTGTAGACCAGTCGCCGTTTCACCTCGATCTCGTTGACGTCGACGTATTGGCTGATGAGTTCGCGAACGACCTCGTCGGACTCGAAATGGTCCTTGTCGTCGCGATCGGTCAGGGCGAACTCGAAGCGGTGATGTCCGCCGGGTTGCGGACAGCTGACGGTCGGCATGTCGGGGTTGCACACGAAGTCGAAGTAGGGCAGGTGCCGGAAGGCATCGACGCCCTGCTTTGCCTTCAGGTCGACCACCAACCAGCGTTCGGGGTAGCTCTTGCCGCTCATGTCGATACCGAGCTGGGTGCGGACGATACTGCGACCGCCGTCGGCGCCGACTAAGAAGGCGGCCGTGGCTGTCTCGCGACTCGCGTCATCGACTACGCTGTCCTGTTTGCCGTACTTGCTCCCCGTCGAGGCCGCATGAGTGACGGTGACGGAAGTCTCGTCCTGGTCGAAGTCCACGACCTCGCGACCGCGCCGGATCTCCACGTGGGGGTAGCGGTCGAGCAGGGACTCGAGCGTGGTCTCCAGGTAGGGCTGGTAGAGGAAGTTGGTGATCGGCCACCACATCGGGCGCTCAGCGGTGAGGAACTGCACAAGCACGTCGCCGTTTGCTTTGACCCATTGGATGGCTGAGTCGACGTTCATGTCGGCATGAATGTCGTCGGCTACCCCTGCCGTCTGAAAGACGCGCAACGCCTCATCGTCGGTGTAGACGGCGCGCGCGTTGCCGTAGAACTCGGGCTCGCGCTCCAGTGCCAGCACGCTCAGGCCCCTACGTCCAAGAAGGTTCGCGAAGGTCAAGCCGGTGGGGCCGAGACCGACGACCACGACGTCATAGTGTGTCACGAGGAGACTCCTTGTAGTGAGGTGGTGCTTAGCCCTGGGACGGTGATCTCCGGCCTCCGGGCGTTCATGACGGCTTGGCGAAGTTGGCCCAGCTTGTCGAAGATTCCGGGATCAACGGTGTTGTGGCCCCAAACGCTGATTCCTTGGTAGGTGACGACCTGCCAAGCCTCTTCCAGTTCGGGAGTGACCACGATCGGGTCCCAACCGACTTCCAGCTCGAATCCGGACGGGGTGACGCAGTAGAACGACAGCTCGCGATCGTTGGTGTGCTGGCCGATGGACCATGCCATGTCGAAGCCGAGTTCACGCACGCGTTGGTAGGCCGCGATCATGTCTTCCAGATCGGCGACCTGGATGTTGACGTGCTGAGCCTTGGTGCGTATCGGATCGATCGTGAGATGACGAATGCCCGCAACCGCGATCGAGTGGTGACGTTCGTTGACGCGCAGGAACCGGATCTTGAGGGCGAGCCCGCTGATGTTCTCGTCGATGTAGTCCGACAGCCGGGAATCGAAGACCGTGTTGTAGTAGCCGTGGATTCCTCGGGGGTCGCGAGAGGTGATGGCGACGTGTCCCATCCCCGCGGCGCCGGTGACGAAGCCGGACGTGATCATGTGCAGCGGCCGGGGTGTCGTGTGCGCGGTCGTGAAGATCTCCTGCACGATGCCCTTCGGGCCCGCGAAGCGCCACAGGCGTTGGACACCGCGTAGAGCGGCTTCCTCCGGCGTGCCCTCGTGGATGGGCACGCCGCGCTCGGTGACTCGGCGCACGATGCGATCGAAGGTGTCGTGATCGGTGACCTGCCATCCGATCGCCATCAAGTCTTCGGCCGCACCACGCTGAATCAGGAACCGGCACTCGTGCTCGTCGAGGCGGAACCGCAGCGCGTCGTTCGTCAACTCGTCGACGTGCAGTCCTATCGCGTCGGCGCCGAAACGCTGCCAGGTGCGCAGCCGCTGCGACTCGACGACCAAGTAGCCCAACTGCACCGCGCCAAAGGCCGAACCGTCGGTATTGGGCCGGAAGAAGTCGCTCATACCTCGCTCCCGAGGAAGCTCAGCGCGAGATCGTTGAACAAGGAGGCGCGCTCCCACTGAACCCAGTGCCCGGTCTTGGCTGCGACATACAGGTCGCAATTGGGCATCGCCTCGGCCAACGTAGTCCCGCCGGACGGCCGATTCACCTTGTCGTCGGCACCCCAGATCACGAGTGTCGGTGCCTGGACCTTCGACAGCCTCTTGTCGCGCGTGAAGTCCATCCGGAGCAAGGTTCGCAGCGCCTTCGGGCCGGACGGGCGTCGCAGCGGCGGATTCGACACCACCTCGGGCTGGATGCTCGCCGCGTACCGCAGATCGATCAGCTCGTCAGGCACCGACGCCCCGTCGTAGACCAGGAAGTCCCGAATGAACGACTCCAACTTCTCCCGCGTCGGACCGTCGCTGCCGTAGTAGTTCAGCAAGCTGTTCAGACCCTTGGTTGGAAGTGCGCGCGTCGTGCCGATGCCGCCAGGTCCCATGAGGATCATCCGGTCGACCTTGTCGGGGCGGTCCATCGCCAATCGAAGAGCTGCCGCGCCACCATACGAATTGCCCACCAGATGTGCCTTCCCGATATCCAGCTCATCGAGCAGACCGCGGATGGACACTGCCAGATCGCCGAAGGGATCCTCGTGATCGATGTCCTTGGATGACCGGCCGTAGCCAGGCATGTCGGGAACGATCACACGGAACCGCTCAGCGAGCGCGTCGATGTTGCGCGCGTAATTCGACGCACCGGTCGCACCGGCACCGCCGCCGTGCAACAAGACGACGGGAGCGCCGGCTCCGGCCTCGGTCACGAAAATGCGTCGCCGGCCGACCTCGACGGTGCGCTCGATCCGCGCGACACCCTTGACTTCGGTCATGTCCTGTCCTCCTACAGTTATTTTCTGATGAAATCATCACAAAAGTTATGCTGCGTCGTCAAGGGTTTCTGATAGATTCGTTCAAGAACTGCACCCGAACGGAAGGGCCGGACGAATGACAGTCGAAGGCGCCCCGCGTTCGGCCCGTCGGCCGGACCCGCGAAAGGCCCGGACTCGCGCAGCCTTGATCGCGGCTGGTCGCCGCCTGCTTGCCGAAGGGCGGATCGCCGTCAGCGTTCAGGAGATCACCAGCGAGGCCAGCGTCGGATTTGGCAGCTTCTACAACCACTTCGACAGCAAGGAGGACTTGTTTGCCGAGGCGGTCGCCAGCGCCCTCGACGCCTGGGGAGAGATGCGTGACCTCGCAGTAGAAGGCATCGACGATCCGGCCGAGGTGTTCGCCACCAGTTTCCGCATGCTTGGCCGCATGCAGCGCCGGCTCCCCGAACTCGTGAGAGTCGTGCTCAACCAGGGCATGTCAGTTCTGCTCACTGACCGCGGGCTGCGGCCCCGCGCGCTCGCCGACCTCGAACGAGGCATCGCCTTGCGCCGCTTCACGGTTCCGGACGCGGAGATGGCCCTGATGATGGCCGGAGGACTACTTCTCGGCCTCGTCCAGCTCCTCGACGCCAACCCCGCACTTGATGACGCACAAACCTCTGACGACTACACGCTCCACGTGCTGCTCTTGCTCGGCCTCGACGGCGAGGAGGCCAAGAGGCTCGTCAGCCGGCCACTGCCCGAGATCCCCGATCCCGACTGAGTGCTTCCGTGACGCTGACCGGTCCCCACTGCGGAGCGTTGAGAGCAGCCTCACGCAATTTGCGCCTCAGCGGCGTCGATGAGATAGGGAAAGGCCCGCCGCGGCCGGTAACGAATTGCCGCCCGAGATTCACGAACAGTTCTGATGATTCATTGCAGGCATCGAGTGCGGGCAGGTGTCAGCGTTGACCGCTGAGTCGGGGTATTTCGAGCGCGCGCTGAACGCGTACGGGCGCGAGGGCGAGCCGTGCGCGCGGTGCGGAACGCCGATGGTGCGGGAATCGTTCATGAACCGGTCGTCGTTCTTCTGTCCGTCGTGCCAGCGTCCGCCGCGCAGACGCGCGTGATTCCGCGGGAGTAGCCGTGGTCGTGCTCCGCGACAGGTGATGCGCCGGGCTCAGTGATTCCTGGCCGACTCATATGCGCGCCGGAAGGTCTCGACGATGTGCTCGCTGTTCTTCCGTCCGTCGCTGCGGTTGACGGCGTTGTAGGAGAGTGGGCTCGGGTGCGGGCAGCGGAGAATCTCGATTCCGCGCAGTAGGTCGGTGTCGAGCCTGGGAGACAGTCTGTCCCATGCGTGCTGCGCGCTCTTACCGGACAGGACGATCACCCGCGGAGGTTCATCGAGGCGGCCGATGAAATCGGCGAGGTAGGGCGCGGCGCGTGGAGCTTCTTTGCCGGCGGTTCTCTCTGGGAACGCCGGGTTGTTCGTCGACCACCATGGCACGACGTTCCAATTCAGCGTGTACGCGTACGGTACCCCGGCCTTTTCGGTCGCCTCGCAGTAGTTGTGGGCGGTCGGGTCGTTGTTGTCCCGGCTGATGAATCCGGACTCGCCGTCGGCGGAGCCGGACGGATCCTGAAAGAGCATGAGAATCCGGACGCCGTCGCTCGCCGCATCCGGGTCCAGGTACGGGACCGACTCGCCGGTGCCGTCCCGAAGCTCATCGACCCAGCGGTTGAGGTCTCCGACCTGGCCGTCATAGCGGCGCGCCATGCGTGCTTGAACGTTGAGCGGCGCATGGATTCTGCTCAACAAGCTGCCGCGTTTGTGGGCATAGTGGTTGCGGATCGTCATGCCGCGTAGCCTCTCACGGGCCTGTGACAGTCGGCGCCAGCGCCACAGGCAGTACCGTGATTCGTCCATCTCCCGGGGGCTGGTAGGCGGTACGAACCGATTCGACGCCTTCGATCGCAGCGCCGAGTCGGGGTGGCTCGACCGTGTCGGCGGGCACTGCGTCGAGTGTGTCGCGCCACCTGGTGATCCGGCGCGTGGGCGGTGGCCAAGGCGGGGAGCTCGTCGCGGTGTCTCGCTGAGGAGCGCCGGCCGGTTCATGCCATCCGCGCTGCCGATCTGATGATTCTGCGCGCTGCTACTGATCGTCGAGCGCGTCGATACACGCGTGCAGGTCCTCGATCAGCGCGGCCGTACGGTCGGGGCCGAGGCGTGCGGCCATCGCGGTCTCGGCCTGGTAGACGAGGGCCGACGCCCGGGTGAGGAGATCGCGGCCGTCGGCGGTCAGGGTCGTCGGGAGGGCGCGGCCGCCGGAGGCGCTCGACGTGCGTTCGACCAGGCCGCGTTCTTCGAGGCCACGGAGCAGGGTGTTCATCGACTGGCGGGTGACGAAGACCGCCCGGGCCAAGTCGGCGTTCGACGATCCGGGTGCGCGGTTCAGGGCTTCCAGGCAGGAGTACTGCGGCGTCGTCAGGCCGAGCGGGCGGAGCGCGTCGTCCATGTGGGCCCGGAGCGCCGACTGGGCGCGCTTGAGCGTGTAGCCGATCGATCCGCCGTACGGGAACCCCGGTTGCACCATGTCAGTATTCTGACATACCGTGGCCTATGTCAGGATGTTGACATCTACAAGGAGTGTTCGCCATGACCGTGACCGGCCCCGATTTCCTCGCCCTGCAGGTCCGCGACCTCGACGTCGCCGCGTCGTTCTACGAAACGGCACTCGGCCTGGAACGTGCGCCGTTCAGCCCGCCCGGGGCGGTCGTGTTCGCCACCGCGACGATCCCGTTCGCGGTGCGCGAGCCGTTGCCCGGCGTCGACCTCGACCAGATCAGCCCGCGGCCGGGGAGCGGAGTCGCGCTCTGGCTCAAGTGCGACTCCGCACCCGACCTGCACGCGCGGCTGGTCGAGGCCGGCGTCACGGTCGTCGCCGAGCCCGCGCCCGGCCCGTTCGGCGTGACCTTCACCTTCCTCGATCCCGACGGCTACGCCGTTACCGTGCACGACGCGTGAGCGGTCCGATCAAATGATCAGCGCAGGTGCCGCTCGAAGAAGCGCGCGGCGTCCGCGCCGGCGTACGCGGGCACACCGCGGTGCCCGCCCAGATTCGCCTGCAGCGTCTTCTCTCCGGAACCGAAGGCGTCGAAGAGATCCAGTGCCGCCTGGCGGTCGTTGAACTCGTCGTCCCACTGGAGCAGCACGTGAATCGGGATGGTGAGGCGGCGGGCGTCGTCGTACGTCGCTCCCGGAATGAAGCTTCCGGCGAACAATCCGGCGGCGACGATCCGCGGATCGACGGCGGCGAGGCGGACGCCGATGGCGATCACCCCGCCCGAGTAGCCGACGGGCCCGCTGATTCCGGGAAGGGCGAGGAGTGCGTCGATCGCCGCTTGCAGCTCCGGGATCGCCTGGTCGAGGAGCGGGAGGACGAGGCGGTCGACGATGCTGGCGGTCACCGGTTCGCCCGCCCGGACCGCCTTCTGTAGATCGATGCGCGCCGCGTCGATGTCGGGGATGCGCGGCCGGTTGCCCGAACCCGGGAGTTCCAGGGCGGCGGACGAAAAGCCCAGTGCGGCAGCGCTTCTGGCCCGGCCGAGAAGCCGGGGATACATGGAAGCGGTGCCACCGGGATGGCCTAGCAGGATCAGGGGAGTCGGGCCGGCGGCCTCGGCGGGAGTCCAGAGGATGCCGGGGACACCGTCGAGGGTGAAGTCCTGTTCGAGGAGGTCGCCGTCGAGGCGGCGCTCAGAAGTCAGATGCATGTCGTGCTCTTTCGGGAGTGCTCGTGTCGGCGCTCCCCGGACGACTCAGCGCCCGGCCGTGACTCCGCGAGGGAGCGCCCGGATCGATGCGTTCACGGGTACCACCTCCTCTGTCGTCGGCACGGCTTCTGCCACCGTACACTGGTCGCGCCGCGCGCCGGGAAGGTTCACCGGGCGGCGGGTGTTGAGCCCTGTGGAACCGACCGCGATCGAGAGGGAATGCCGCCATGACCGACCTGTGGGTGCAGCGCACCGGAAACCGCCGCTTCACCGGGCACAGCTCGCGCGGGGCGCAGGTGCTGATCGGCTCGGAGGACGTGGCGGGCGTGTTCACCCCGGGGGAACTGCTGAAGATCGCCGTCGCCGCCTGCTCGGGAATGGCCTCCGACGTGTCGCTCGCCCGCCGGCTCGGCGACGACTTCGACTCCACCATCCGGGTCTCCGGCGCCGCCGACCGCGAGAACGAGGTGTACCCGAAGATCGACGAGGTGATGGAGCTCGACCTGTCCGAACTCGATCCCGAGGCGGCGCAGCGCCTGCTCACCGTGGTCGAGCGCGCGGTGGACCGGGTCTGCACCGTCGGCCGGACCCTCAAGGCCGGCGCCGAGGTCACGCTCACCATCGATACCGAGTGATCCTGACCGTACCGTGGCGTAACTTGCCGCCCCAGGCAGTGTGACCTGCATGAACAGCTCCGATGCCGATCATCCGCGCGGAAGTACGTCACGGTCGGGGCAGACTTCGCCGGGCACCCCGCCGCGGGTGCGGGTCTGACAGAGTGGATGCATGGAACGACTGACCGCCTACGTGCACGGCATGGTCCAGGGCGTGGGCTTCCGCTGGTGGACCCGCTCGCGAGCCCTGGAGCTCGGTCTGACCGGATACGCGAAGAACCTGGTGGACGGCCGGGTGCTCGTGGTGGCAGAGGGGCCGCGGCCGGCGCTGGACTCGCTGCTCGCGCAGCTGCGGTCGGGCAAGACCGCGGGCCGCGTGGATCTGGTGGTGGAGAGCTTCGATTCGGCCCGCGGCGAATACCGGGGATTCTCCGAGCGCTGATCCGCCCGGCGGCCGGGCGGTCGCGGGAACCGGCGGGTCAGGCCGGTATCCTCGACTGCTGTGCACCTCAAGAGCCTGACCCTGAAGGGCTTCAAGTCCTTCGCGTCGGCGACGACTCTCCGTTTCGAGCCGGGCATCACCGCGGTGGTGGGCCCCAACGGCTCCGGTAAGAGCAATGTCGTCGACGCCCTGACCTGGGTGATGGGTGAGCAGGGCGCGAAGGCGCTGCGCGGCGGGAAGATGGCCGACGTGATCTTCGCCGGCACGTCCGGGCGGGCGCCGCTCGGCCGCGCCGAGGTGACGCTGACCATCGACAACTCCGACGGCGCGCTGCCGATCGACTACTCCGAGGTCTCCATCACCCGGCGGATGTTCCGCGACGGCGCCGGCGAGTACGAGATCAACGGCACCTCCTGCCGCCTCATGGACGTGCAGGAACTCCTGTCCGACTCGGGCATCGGCCGCGAGATGCACGTGATCGTCGGCCAGGGACGACTCGCCGCGATCCTGGAGTCGCGCCCCGAGGAACGACGCGCCTTCATCGAGGAGGCGGCCGGTGTCCTCAAGCACCGCCGCCGCAAGGAGAAGGCGGTCCGCAAGCTCGACGCCATGGCGGCCAACCTCGCCCGCCTGACCGACCTCACCGGGGAACTCCGCCGCCAGCTCAAACCGCTGGGCCGGCAGGCCGAGGTGGCCCGGCGCGCCGCCACCGTCCAGGCCGAACTCCGCGACGCCCGCCTGCGACTGGCCGCCGACGATCTGGTGATCCGCCGGGCCGAGATGGCCGAGCACTCCGCCGTGGAGGAGGAGATCCGCCGCCGCTCCGACGAGGTGGCCGCCGAACTCGACGCCGCCACCGAGGCGCTGACCGCCGGTCAGGAGCACCTGGCCCGGGTGATGCCCGCCGCCGCCGAGGCCGGGCGCGTCTTCTACACGCTGTCGGCGCTGGCCGAGCGAGTCGAGGGCACCCGCCGGGTGGCCAGCGAACGCGCCGCGCATCTCGCGACCCCGAACGTGGCCGCCTCCGGTCCCGACCCGGAAGAACTGGAACGACGCGCCGAGGAGGCCGCGCTCGCCGAAGCCGAACTCGGCGCCGTCGTCGAAGAGGCCGCCGATCGGCTGGAATACGCGACCGCCGCCCTGGCCGCCGCGGAACAGGCCTCCGCCGCCGCCGAACGCGCACATCTGACCGCCGTGCAGGCCGTCGCCGATCGCCGGGAAGGACTCGCCCGCCTCGAAGGACAGGCCGCGACGCTGCGCAGCCGGGTCGACTCCGTCGAGGGGGAGACCGCCCGGCTCACCGAGGCGATCGACGCCGCCCGCGCCCGCGCGGAGTCCGCGCAGACCGAACTGGATGCCGCCGCCGAACGGATGCGCGACCTGGAGGATCGCGAGCAGGGTCTGGACTCCCACCACGAGCGTTGCGTCGCCGCGTTGACCGAGGCGAGTGAGCGGGTGGTCGCGCTGCGGCAGGCCGAACGGGAAGCCGAGCAGAAGATCGCCTCGCTGACCGCCCGGATCGAAGCCCTCGCCGTCGGCCTGGAACGCGCCGACGGCGGCGCCTGGCTGCTGGAGAACCGACGCGACGGTCTCCTCGCGCCCCTCTCCGAACTGCTCACCGTGGAACCCGGCTACGAGACCGCCCTCGCCGGTGCGCTCGGCCCCGCGGTCGACGCGATCGCGACCGTCGACAAGGTGGCCGCGCTGGGTGCTCTCGAGGCGCTGCGGGCCGGTGACGGCGGCCGCGCCGCGCTCATCGTCGGCGGTCTGGCCGACCGGGCGCGCGCCGACCGTCCGCGACTCCCCGCCGGCGCCGTCTGGGCGCGTGACGTGGTGACCGCACCCGGCTCGATCACCGGTGCCATCGACGTCTTGCTCGAGAAGGTCGTGCTGGTCGACGACGCCGCGCAAGCCATGACGGTGGCGACCGATCACGCGGTGCTCGCGGTGACGCGCGCCGGAGACCGGATCTCCGCCGCCTCCGTCGAGGGCGGGGTCTCGGCCCGGCCGTCGACCCTGGAAGTGCAGTCGGCGATCGACACCGCCACCGAAGACCTGGCCCGAGCGCGCCGCGAAGCCGAACGACTGGACGCCGAGCTGACCGAGGCGCTGACCGCCGAGCGTGCGGCCGCCGACGCGGCAGAGGGTGCGCTGGCGGCGCTGGGGGAGTCCGACGCGAACGTCGGTGCCGCCTACGAACTGCTCGGCCGGCTCGGCTCCGACATCCGCGGCGCGGAGGCCGAGGCGCAGCGACTGGTCCGCCAGCGTGAGTGCGCCGAGGAGGGCCGCGCGGAGAATCTGGCCGAGCTCACCGCCGTCGACGAGCGGTTGCGGCTGGCCAGGGACGAATCGCAGGACGGCCATGACGACGACGCGGACCGCGCGCTCCGCGAGGCCGCTGCCGCCGAGGTGGCCTCGGCCCGCTCGATCGAGGTGGAGACCCGGCTGGCCCTGCGCACCGCCGAGGAACGACTCGCCTCGGTGCGCGGTAAGGCCGACGGTCTGCGGCGCAGTGCCGCCGCCGAGCGCAACAACCGGGAACGGCAGCGACGTCAGGATGCGCAGCGGCGCTACGCCGCCGGTGTCGCCGCCGCCGTCGCCGAGGCCGCGGAGCGTCTCGCCGAGGAGGTCGCGCGTGCCGCGGCCACCGGCGCCGCCGGCCGCGACGAACTCGAAGCGGTCCGCGCCGCCCGCACCGCCGAGACCGAGGAACTGCGCGCCCGCGTCGACGCGGCGACCGCTGCGCTGACCTCCCTGCGTGACGCCGGGCATCGCGACGAGGTCGCCAAGGCGCAGGCCGCGCTGCGCATCGAGCAGCTCGAGGAGCAGGTCCTCGAGCAGTTCGCGATCGCGCCCGACGATCTCGTCGCCGAGTACGGTCCGGACGTGCCGATGCCGCCGTCGGATCTGGAGGTCCGCGAATACGAGGACGCCAAGGCGCGCGGCGAGCTGGTCGTCGCACCCGCGCCGATGCCGTACGACCGGCGGACCCAGGAATCGCGGGCCAAGCGCGCGCAGAAGGACCTCAACACCCTCGGCAAGGTCAATCCGCTCGCGCTGGAGGAGTTCGCGGCGCTGGAGGAGCGCTACAACTTCCTGTCCGCGCAGCTCGAAGACGTGAAGGCGGCGCGCGCGGACCTGCTCGACGTGGTGGCCGACGTCGATGCCCGGATCCTGCAGGTCTTCACCGAGGCCTACGCCGACGTGGAGAAGGAGTTCTCCCAGGTGTTCGCCACCCTGTTCCCGGGCGGTGAGGGGCGACTGGTCCTGACCGAGCCGAACGACATGCTCACCACCGGCGTCGAGGTCGAGGCCCGCCCGCCCGGCAAGAAGGTCAAGCGGCTGTCCCTGCTGTCCGGCGGCGAGAAGTCGCTCACCGCGGTCGCCATGCTGGTCGCGATCTTCCGGGCCCGGCCCTCCCCGTTCTATGTGATGGACGAGGTGGAGGCCGCCCTCGACGACGCCAACCTGCGCCGTCTCATCAGTCTGTTCGAGCAGTTGCGCGAGCGCAGCCAGCTCATCGTCATCACCCATCAGAAGCCGACCATGGAGATCGCCGACGCCCTGTACGGCGTGAGCATGCGCGGCGACGGCATCACCCAGGTCATCTCCCAGCGCCTGCGCGGCGTCGACCTGGCTCCCGCTCCCGCGAGCTGAAAGGCCCTACGTGAACACTCAAGTCATCATCGGCATCGTCATCGCCGTCGTCCTGCTGGTCGCGCTGATCGGCGGCGCCGGTTACGCGCTGCAGCGGCGCCGCCGGATCACCCTGACGCCGCCGGAGACCCGGGAGGTCGACGGCACCCGCGAGGCCGACAAGTCGGGCGGCTATCAGGCCGGATCCGGGTTCTCGTTCAGTCAGGGCGGCACGGCCGTCGCCGAGAAGCCGGAGCCGACGCCCGAGCCCGCGAAGAAGGGGCCGGAGAGCGTCGCCGACGAGGCCGAGCGGATCCTCGCCGGCGCCGAATCCGAGCCGATCACTCCGGTCGCCGACGACCCGATCGCCCAGCTGCCCGGCACCGAGGTGGAGAGTATCGACGACGCGATGGTCGTCGAGGAGGCCGCCGAGGCCGCGCGCGTGGAGACCGGCGTGGAGCCCGGGGTACAACCGGACGAGCAGGTCGTGCCGGAACCGGAGCCCGAACCCGCCGCGGAGGAGCCCGAGGAAACCGCTCCCGCGGCCCCGGTCCGCGACGAGATCGCCCCGACCGAGGGCCGGTTGTCCCGCTTGCGCGGACGACTCGCCCGCTCGCAGGGCGCCATCGGCACCTCCATGCTGGGCCTGCTGGGCGCCGGTGACCTCGACGAGGACAGCTGGGAGGAGATCGAGGACACCCTGGTGATGGCCGACCTCGGCACCGCGGCGACCACCGCGGTGGTCGACGGCCTGCGCGCCGAACTCGCGACCGGCAAGGTCCGCTCCGCCGCCGACGCCCGCGCGGCGCTGCACCGCGTGCTCGTCGAGCAGTTGCATCCCGAACTGGACCGCTCGGTCCGCGCGCTCCCGCACGCCGGTGGTCCGGCCGTCGTGCTGGTGGTGGGCGTCAACGGGGTCGGCAAGACGACGACCACCGGCAAACTGGCCCGCGTGCTGGTCGCCGACGGACGACGCGTCCTGCTGGGCGCCGCCGACACCTTCCGCGCCGCCGCGGCCGACCAGCTGCAGACCTGGGGCGAGCGCGTCGGTGCCGGGATCGTCCGCGGCAAGGAGGGCGCCGATCCCGCGTCGGTCGCCTTCGACGCCGTGAGCACGGGCATCGACGAGGGCGTGGACGTGGTGCTGATCGACACCGCCGGGCGCCTGCACACCAAGACCGGCCTGATGGACGAGCTGGGCAAGGTCAAGCGCGTGGTGGAGAAGAAGACCCCGGTCGACGAGGTGCTGCTGGTGCTCGACGCCACCGTCGGCCAGAACGGCCTGACCCAGGCGAAGGTCTTCGCCGAGGTGGTCGACCTGACCGGCGTGGTGCTCACCAAGCTCGACGGCACCGCCAAGGGCGGCATCGTCTTCCGGATCCAGGAAGAGCTCGGTGTCCCGGTGAAGCTGGTGGGCCTGGGGGAGGGCGCCGACGATCTGGCGCCGTTCGAGCCCGGCGCCTTCGTCGACGCGCTGCTGTAGAGCCCGCGCCCATAGACCACGCCACGGACCCCGGCCGACCACGGCCGGGGTCCGTGGCGCTTGTCGTGGACGGAAGAAGTGAACTGTGATTCAATAGTTTCACCGAAGAATTGAAACCGGATTCATTCACCGGACCCGAGCAAGGAGGTCGCGTGGCCTACCGGCAGACCGAGGCGACCCGCGCCAGCGCGCAGGCCAAACGCGATGCGATGCTCGCCGCCGCCCGCGAACTGGTCGGCGAAGCGGGCTTCGCCGGGGCGACGGTCGCCGCGATCGCCGCGCGCTGCGGCGTCAGCGTCGGCTCGGTGTACTCCTACTTCGACAACCGCGACGCCCTGCTCGCCGAGGTGTTCCGGGAGTCCGCCGAATACGAGTTCGCCTGCGTGCGACGGGCCGTCGACGCGGCCGGGCCCGACGCCGGGGCGCAATTGGCCGCGCTGATCGACACCTTCGCCGACCGGGCATTGCGCGGTCGGCGCACGGCCTGGTCGCTGCTCTTCGAGCCGGTGATCCCGGCGGTCGACGCGGAGCGGCTCCGGCTGCGGCAGAGCTACCGCGACCTCGGCGAACGGATCATCGGCGACGGCATCGAGTCCGGTCTGCTGATCCGGCAGGACGTGCCGGTGGTCGCCGGTGCGGTGATGGGTGCCATCTCCGAGGCACTCATCGGCGCGCTGAACCCCGATCTGGCCGGCGTCGTCGATCGTGGCGATCAGGCCGCGCTGGTCGCCACGATCCGCCGCTTCTGCTTCCGGGCTCTCGGAGCCCGCCCGTTCCCCGAATAGAAGGTGCATCCCATGGCAGCCACCCACCACGTGTTCAACCAGGCCCCGCCCCGCGTCGGCGTCAACGAGTACACCAGCCACACCGCGCTCACCGAGGCGGTGAACGTCTACGGCGGCGGCTGGGCCACCGACGCGCTCGTCGAGGCCGGTGCGCTGGTCGGCACCGCCGGTTTCCAGCGGGACGCCGAACTGGCGAACACGATCCTGCCGAAGCTGCACACCCACGACCGGTGGGGAAACCGCATCGACGACGTCGAGTTCCATCCCGCCTACCACCGCATCATCGGCGACGCCATCGCTCACGGCGCGCACACCAGCTGCTGGTCGGACCCGCGACCGGGCGCGCACGTGGCCCGCGCGGCGATGTTCATGCAGTTCGGGCAGATCGAACCCGGCCACGCGTGCCCGGTGAGCATGACGCACGCCGTCGTGCCGTCACTGCGGGTGGACCCGGCACTGGCCGAACGGTGGCTGCCGCGCGTCTTCTCGACGGACTACCGGCACGACCTCGGCGCCACGGACCCTTCGACGGGACTCAGGGAGCCGAAACACTCGGCCATCTTCGGCATGGCGATGACCGAGAAGCAGGGCGGTTCGGACGTGCGCGCCAACACCACCAGGGCCGTCGAGCAGTCCGACGGCACCTACCTGATCACCGGGCACAAGTGGTTCTGCTCGGCGCCGCAGTCCGACGCGTTCCTGGTGCTGGCCAACACCGAGCCGGGGGTCACGTGTTTCGTGGTGCCGCGGGTGCTGCCGGACGGGACGCGCAACGTGTTCAACGTGCAGCGCCTCAAGGACAAGCTGGGCAACAAGTCGAACGCGTCGAGCGAGGTCGAGTTCGACGGCACCGTCGGCTGGCGGCTCGGCGACGAGGGCGCGGGTGTGCGGACGATCATCGAGATGGTGAACCAGACCCGGCTGGACTGCATCCTCGGCAGCGCCGCGGGGATGCGGCAGTCCGTCGCCGAGGCCGCCTGGCACGTCCGGAACCGGTCGGCGTTCGGCGCGACCCTGATCGACCAGCCGGCGATGACCGCGGTGATCGCCGACCTGCAAGTGGAGGCCGAGGCCGCCATCTGGACCGGCATGCGCCTGGCCGCCGCGTACGACGACGACTCGGCGGATTCGGCGGCCTTCCGCCGGCTCGCCACCGCGGTCGGCAAGTACTGGGTCTGCAAGCGCGGTCCCGGCCACGCCTACGAGGCGCTCGAATGCCTCGGCGGCAACGGCTACACCGAGACCGGTTTCCCGCTCGCCCGGCGCTACCGGGAGCAGCCGGTGATGGCCGTCTGGGAGGGGTCGGGCAATGTGATCGCCCTCGACGTGCTGCGCGCCATGATGCGCGACCCGCAGTCGGTGGAGGCCGTCGACGCGGAGTTCGAGCGGTCACTGGGCGTCTACCGCGACTACGACCTGCACGTCGAACGGACCCGCAAGCTCGTCGCCCAGGCCGCCGCCGATCCCGCGGGTGCTCCGGCGCTGGCCCGTCGTCTCACCGAATCGATGGCGATCGCGCTGCAGGGCGCAGTGCTGATCCAGCAGGCGCCGCCGGCGGTGACCGAGGCCTTCGTGGCCGGCCGGATCGCCGATCCCGGGCACCTGTACGGCGTGCTCGAGCAGAACCTCGATCTGGCCGCGATCGCCGCACGCGCCTGAGCGCGGCCTCACGACCTGCGGAGAAACCCAGCGTTAACCGGGGCACGGGCCGCGTAACAGTGCGGAAACCGATCAGCGCGCTCTCGGGAAACCTGATCGCGGGAAGGTCTCCTCACACGCCGGAACCGGCGCAGATGAGGAGGTTTCCCCGTGACCACGGCTTTACCCGAGAGCGTCTTCGGAACGTTCGATACCGGTGACACCGCCTGGGTGATCATGAGCGCGGCACTCGTGCTGCTGATGACCCCGGCCCTGGCCTTCTTCTACGGAGGCCTGTGCCGCGGCAAGTCGGTGCTCAACATGATGATGATGTCGTTCGCCGCGCTGGCGACCGTCTCGATCATCTACGTCCTGTTCGGCTTCTCGATGTCGTTCGGCAACTCGCTGACCGGCAGCAACGACATCGCTGGTCTGTTCTCAAACCCGTTCGCGCTGTGGGGATCCGACCAGTTGATGGCCACCAAGGTCGTCGACGGTGCGACCCACGTGGTGATGTGGGGGAGCACCGGGATCCCGGCGATCGTCTTCATGGCCTTCCAGCTGACCTTCGCGGTGATCACCGTCGCGCTGATCAGCGGTGCGATCGCCGAGCGCGCCAAGTTCTCCACCTGGGTTCTCTTCACCATCTTGTTCACCGTGATCGTCTACCTGCCACTGGCACACATGGTGTGGGGCGGCGGCCTGATGTCGAACGCCAAGACCGGCTTCGCCGCCTGGATGTTCGGAGTCACCGACGGCGAGGCGAACGTCGCGCCGATCGACTTCGCCGGCGGCACCGTGGTGCACATCAACGCCGGTATGGCCGGCCTGGTGCTGGCACTGGTGGTCGGCAAGCGGATGGGCTTCGGGCGCACCGCGTACCGCCCGCACAACATCCCGTTCGTCATGCTCGGTGCGGCGCTGCTGTGGTTCGGCTGGTTCGGCTTCAACGCCGGCAGTGAGCTCGGCGCCGACGCCACCGCAGGCCTGGTCTGGGTCAACACCACCGTCGCCACCGCGGCGGCGATCATCGGCTGGCTCGCGGTGGAGTGGTTCCGCGACGGTCACGCCACCTCGGTGGGCGCCGCGTCGGGCATCGTCGCCGGCCTGGTCGCCATCACCCCGGCCTGCGGGGCGCTGACCCCGTCCGGCTCGATCGGCCTCGGCGTCGTCGCCGGTGTGCTGTCGGCGCTGGCCATCGGCCTGAAGAACAAGCTCGGCTACGACGACTCGCTCGACGTGGTCGGCGTCCACCTGGTGTCCGGCCTGTGGGGCACCGTCGCCATCGGCCTGCTGGCCAAGGACAGCGGCCTGTTCTACGGCCACAACCCCAAGCAGCTCGCGGTACAGGTGGTGATCGCGCTGTTCGCGCTGGTCTTCACCGGAGTGCTGACCACGATCATCGCCTACGCCCTGAAGCCGCTCGGCTGGCGTGTCGACCGGGAGGCCGAGGCCACCGGCATCGACTCCGCCGAGCACGCCGAGACCGCGTACGAGCCGGCGTGATGTCGCGGCGAACTACGCTCGACCGCAGAACAGAAAGGGACCACTCATGAAGCTGATCACCGCCATCATCAAGCCGTTCACCCTGGAGGACGTCAAGTCCGCCCTGGAGGAACTCGGAATCGTCGGAATGACGGTCAGCGAGGTGCAGGGCTACGGCCGCCAGAAGGGACACACCGAGGTCTACCGCGGTGCCGAGTACGCCGTCGACTTCGTCCCGAAGGTGCGCGTCGAGGTCGTCGTCGACGACGAGGACGCCGACCAGGTGACCGACGCGATCGTGGAGGCGGCCCGGACCGGCAAGATCGGCGACGGCAAGGTGTGGGTGTCGCCGGTCGAGAAAGTGATCCGGGTGCGTACCGGTGAACGCGGCAGCGAAGCTCTCTGAGGCCCGCGCGGGCGTCCTGGCCGATTTTCCGCCCGACACGATGGCCGGTGAGGCGCTCCGCGAGCGCCTCACCGGCGCGTATGAGGACTGGATCGTCGAGCAGGCCGCCGCGCTGGGGCTGACGGAGGGCAGCGGATTCGCCGTCGTCGCGGTCGGGGCGCTCGGGCGGCGGGAGACGGTGCCCGGCTCGGACCTGGACCTGGTGCTGGTGCACGACGACCGGTATCCGGACCGGCTGGAGACCATCGCCGAGGGACTCTGGTACCCGATCTGGGATTCGGGCGTGGCGCTGGACCACAGCGTGCGGACCATCCCGGCGGCGTTGCAGGTGGCGCGGGACGAACCGACCGCCGCACTGGGACTGCTCGACGCGCGATTCATCGCGGGCGACAGCGACCTGGCCGCGCTGATGATCGCGTCGGTCCGCAACCTGTGGCGCGTGGAGGCACGACTCCGGCTGCCGGAAGTCCTCGAGCTCACCCGGCAGCGCTGGGAGCGGGCCGGGGACATCGCCCAGCACGCCACCCCGGATCTCAAACACGGCCGGGGCGGACTGCGCGACGTTCAGTTGCTGGGTGCGCTGGCGCTGGCCCAGCTCACCGACGGGCTGGTCCGGCTGCGCGCCGATCAGCCGGACTCGCCGGTCGCCGCGGCCTACCGGCGGTTGCTCGACGTCCGGACGCAGCAGCAACTCATCACCGGCCGGGCGCGGGACCGGTTGCAGGCCCAGGACGCCGAGCAGTTGGCGGCGGCTCTCGGGCTCGAGGACCGGTTCGAGCTCGCCGGCCTGCTCAGCGACGCGGGCCGGACCATCGAGTTCGCGGTCGCCACCGGGATCCGGACGGCGAGTAGTGCGGTCGGCCGGCGCGGACTCTCGCGCTTCCGGCGGCTCCCCATCCGCAAACCGCTCGACGAGGGTGTCGTGGAGCACGACGGCGAGGTGGCTCTGGCCCGCTCGGTGATTCCGAGTCAGGACGCGGGCCTGGTGTTCCGGGTGGCCGCGGCGTCGGCGCAGCACGACCTGCCGATCAACGGTCCCGCCCTGGAACGACTCGCCCGGTACGCGCCCGCACCGGAGGTGCCGCTGCGCGCCGAGCCGCTGGCCGATCTGCTGGTCCTGCTGTCGGCGGGCCGGCCGATGGCCCGGACGGTCGAGGCGCTCGACCGCATCGGGCTGTGGGGTGGGCTGTTCCCGGAGTGGGCGACGATCCGCGACCTCGCGCCGCGCGATCCGGTGCACACCTGGACGGTCGACCGCCACCTGATCGAGACGGTGATCGGTGCGGCGTCGTTGACCACCAGCGTGTCCCGCCCGGACCTGCTGCTGCTCGGCGCGCTGATCCACGACATCGGCAAGGGCCGCGGCGGCGATCACAGTGAGATCGGTGCCGAGCTGGCCGTCGACATCGGCCGCCGTCTGGGCCTGTGGCCGCAGGACGTGGCCACGCTGTCCGCCGTGGTCCGGCACCACCTGGTGCTGCCCTCGGTGGCCACGCGGCGCGATCCGACCGATCCGAAGGTGGTCGAGTCGGTCGCGCAGACCCTCGATCACGACCGGGTGCTCGTCGAACTGCTCGGGGCGCTGGCGCAGGCCGACGGGGAGGCCACCGGCACCGGGGTGTGGAGCGACTGGAAGGCCGGTCTCGTCGCGGGCCTGACGGCGCGGGTACTGGAGGTGATCGGCGGCGGCGAGGTCACGGCCCCCGAGCCGCTGACCGACGAGCAGCGGGCGCTGGCCGAGGAGGGTGGACTGCACGTCCGGCTGGAAGCCGGCGACGGGCCCACCACCTACGTCGCGACGATGGTCTCCCCGGACCGGCCGGGACTGCTGTCCCGGATGGCCGGGGTGCTGGCCGCGTCGGGCCTGGCGACCCATTCCGCGCAGGTCCGCAGCCACGACGGGCATGCGGTGAACACCTTCGTGGTGACGCCGGCCTTCGGCGACCCGCCGGACGTGCAGGTGCTGCGGCAGCGGCTGCGGAGCGCGCTGGAGAGCGGCGGCGACGTGCTCGCCTCGCTCGCCGGTGAGGGGGCGCCGCCGGTGCTCGCGCCACCGCGGGCGTCGTGGGTGGTCGATCCGGCCACCGGCTCGCTGCTGCTGGAGGTGCGTGCCGCCGACCGCGCCGGTCTGCTGGCCCGGATCGCGGCGGTGCTGGAACGGGCCGGGGCCGACATCGTCTGGGCGACGGTCACCACGCTCGGTTCCACGGTGATCGACACCTTCTGCGTCCGGCTGTCCCGAGATACGCCGGCCGTGCGCGACGATCTCGCCGCGGCGGTGCTGCGCGTCTGTCCGGCCCCGGCGGTCCCCGTGCTGTGACGGCCGCGCCGACCATGGAAAGATGGGGGAATGTTCGAGTCTCTTTCCGACCGGTTGACCGGTGCCCTCAAGGACCTGCGCGGCAAGGGCCGGCTCACCGACGCCGACATCGATGCCACCGCGCGGGAGATCCGGCTGGCGCTGCTCGAGGCGGACGTCTCGCTGCCGGTGGTCCGGGCGTTCATCGCGCGGATCAAGACGCGTGCCAAGGGCCAGGAGGTCTCCGGTGCGCTGAACCCGGCGCAGCAGATCGTCAAGATCGTCAACGAGGAACTGATCGGGATCCTCGGCGGCGAGACCCGCCGCCTGCAGCTGGCGAAGAACCCGCCGACGGTCATCATGCTGGCCGGCCTGCAGGGCGCCGGTAAGACGACGCTCGCCGGCAAGCTGTCGCACTGGCTCACCAAGCAGGGGCACACCCCGGTGCTGGTGGCCTGTGACCTGCAGCGCCCGGGCGCCGTCCAGCAGTTGCAGATCGTCGGCGAGCGGGCCGGGGTGCCGGTGTTCGCGCCGAACCCGGGCACCGCGGTCGGCGGCGAGGGCGCCCTCGGCGTCGACGGCTCCGGCGATCCGGTCGCCGTCGCGACCGCCGGTGTGGAGTTCGCCCGCGAGAAGCAGTACGACGTGGTCATCATCGACACCGCAGGCCGCCTCGGCATCGACGAGGTGCTGATGCGCCAGGCGTCGGACATCCGCGATGCCACCGACCCGGACGAGGTGCTGTTCGTCCTCGACGCGATGATCGGCCAGGACGCGGTGACCACCGCGCAGGCCTTCGCCGAGGGCGTCGACTTCACCGGCGTGGTCCTGACCAAGCTCGACGGCGACGCCCGCGGCGGCGCCGCGCTGTCGGTGCGCGAGGTGACCGGCCGGCCGATCATGTTCGCGTCGACCGGTGAGAAGCTCGACGAGTTCGACGTCTTCCATCCCGACCGCATGTCCAGCCGCATCCTCGGCATGGGCGACGTGCTCTCCCTCATCGAGCAGGCCGAACAGCACTGGGACGCCGCCGAGGCGGAGAAGGCCGCCGAGAAGATCAGCCAGGGCGAACTGACCCTGGAGGACTTCCTCGAGCAGATGCTGATGATCCGCAAGATGGGCCCCATCGGGAACCTGCTCGGCATGCTGCCCGGCGCGGGGGACATGAAGGACGCCCTCGCACAGGTCGACGACAAGCAACTCGACAAGATCCAGGCGATCATCCGCGGTATGACCCCGGCCGAGCGTGCCGATCCGAAGATCATCAACGCTTCGCGCCGCATCCGCATCGCGAAGGGCTCCGGCGTCACCGTGACCGACGTGAATCAGCTGGTGGACCGCTTCTTCGCGGCCCGCAAGATGATGTCGCAGATGTCCGGCCGGATGATGGGCATGCCCGGCGGCGGGCGGCGGAACAACCGCAAGGGCAAGAAGGGCGCCAAGGGGCGCAAGGGCAAGGGCCGCGGACCGACGCCGCCGAAGGCGATGCGCGGCGGCATGCCGGGCATGGGGATGCCGGGGATGCCGATGGGCATGCCGCCGGGCATGGATCTGTCGCAGATGCCGCCCGGGCTCGACCAGCTCCCGCCCGGCCTGGAGGGCATCGACCTGAACAACCTGAAGCTGCCGAAGAAGTAGGCCGCGATCGTGGGCGCCGAACACTACCGGGGAATCGATCCCTTCACCGGCGAGACGCTGGACCTCTGGGTCGACGGCGGACGGCTCTCGACCGAGCCGGTCGCCGGGGCCGAGACGGTGTCCGACGGCGGGTGGATCGTGCCCGGGCTGGTCGACGCCCACAACCACGTCGGCATCGCGCCCGGTCTCGGGGTGACCATCGAGCAGGCGCGCGGTTTCGCCGCGCAGGACGCCCGCGCCGGGGCGCTGCTGATCCGCGAGGTCGGCTCGCCCGTCGACACCCACCCGCTCGACGGCGACGCCCACGGTCCCCGCTTCCTGCGGGCGGGCAAGCACATCGCGCGACCCAAGCGCTACCTGCGCGACTACGGCGTCGAACTCGACGATCCCGGACTCCTGGCCGACGAGGTGCGCAGGCAGGCCGCGGCCGGCGACGGCTGGGTGAAGCTGGTCGGGGACTGGATCGACCGCGAGGCCGGCGACCTCGCGCCGCTGTGGACCCGGGCCCAGCTCGACTCGGCGGTGGCCGCGGCGCACGCGGCGGGCGCCCGGATCACCGCGCACGTCTTCGGCTACGACGCCCTGCCCGACATCATCGGCGCCGGCTTCGATTCGATCGAGCACGGCACCGGCCTCACGCCGGACCTGATCGACGAGCTGGTGGCCCGGAAGATCGCGCTGGTGCCGACGCTGATCCAGGTGGAGAACTTCCCGGGGATCGCCGACGGCGCCGACCGGTTCCCGGTGTACCAGGCGAACATGCGCAAGCTCTACGCCGAGGCGGGATCGGTGTACGCCGCCGCCCGGGAAGCGGGAGTGGCGATCTACGCGGGTACCGACGCGGGTGGCTTCGTGGAGCACGGGCGCATCGTGGACGAGGTGCAGGCGCTGACCGGGATCGGGTTCTCGCCGCTGGAGGCGCTGGCCACGTCGTCCATCGCTCCACGCCGCTGGCTGGGCGTCGACGCTCTGGATCACCGCGCGCGCGCCGACTTCCTGGTCCTGGACTCCGACCCCGCCGGGTCCGTCACCGCGCTGCGCACCCCGCGCCACATCGTCTGCGGCGGCGCCCGCCTTTCCTGACCCGGTTCCGGTCGTCCTTTCGACACGGTCTCGGCTAGCGCCTCGACCGGTGGTTCCTGAGCGAAGTCGAAGGGCTCAAGGGGCTGTCGGCCAGCTCGTCGAGCCGGGCAGGTGGACAGCCCGTTGAGCCGGACAGACCCTAGACAGCCCGTTGAGCCGGACATCTGTGCTACACGACATCTGCGAGGTCTGCCGGCGGGGTTGTGCTGGAGATACTCACGTCTGTTGGACGCACGTCGTCGCGATTCGGTTCCACGACAGGCCGCGTCTACAGCAGGCGGATGATGCCGATCACGATCAGCAGGGCCGACACGAGCCAGCCGGCGCCGCGGGCGACGACGCCCTGGTTGGCGCGGGCCGTCGCGAAGAGGCGGCCGACCCAGGAGTGCGGGAACCGCCGTACGACACCCAGGAACAGCGCGGCCAGGATCGGCAGGCTGAGGGCGACGGTGGCGAAGAGGAACAGGCCGGCGTAGCGTTCGGCGGCCGGGATGTCGCTCGCCGAGAGCACGGCCAGGCCGGCGAAGAACGGGACCGAGGTGGCCGACTGGATGCCGCCGAGGATCATTCCGACGAGCACGGTCAGCGGCGACGGTGTGCGTAGCGGTCGCAGGATCTTCTCGACCAGGTCCGAGGAATCGCCGCCGCGGTAGGTCAGCACCGCGGTGACCACGCCGGTCAGGATCAGCAGGATGCCGAACACCGGTGAGGTGACGATGTGTTTGACGAAGTCGCCGATGCCGTCGAACACGAGCAGCGTGATCGTGGCGAGCAGGAACACGCCGAGCCAGTCGCCGAAGACCAGCAGACCGGCGATCCAGCGGTAGCGGCCCGGCGGCAGCATCATCGCCAGCGCCACCAGCACGCCGATCAGCAGGACGTTCACCGCGTCCACGAAGGCGTACGCGAGGGCGTTGAGCATGGGTGTCGCTCTCCGTTCCTCGTCGTCTCGACTGCGTGCTGCGGTGCGACCGGGCGGCACACCTGTCGCGAGTCTAACCAGCCGGGGGTACCGCGCCGCGAATCCGGCAGGTGCGGCCTTGCTCGCGTTAGCCTGGCGACTGTGAGCTACGACCTCTGGATCCTGCCCGCCGAACACTGCGCCGATGCGTCCGCCGCCGAAGCCCACGTCGCCGGTGAATGGGGCCGGACCGGGCAGGCGGCGGCGCAGGCCGTGGCCGATCGGATCACCGCACGCGATCCGGGCGACGACGACTCGGGGTTCCTGTCCTGCTCGCCGCTCGACGCCGAGGGCGACGTGGTGATCGTGCCGTCACCGTTCAGCCGGATTCAGGCGGCGCGGGACGCGACGCTCACCGAGGCGCTGCCGGCGGGCTTCGCCGTGTACGACCCGCAAAACGGCGTCCTCCTCGATCCGCGCACGGCCGTCGACGGCGTGATGACGTCCCGCACCGAGGGCGACTATCCGGTGATCACACCCGCGGCCGTGGAACATCTCTGCGGGCGCCTGCGGGTGGACGACTTCCTGATCGTCGAGACCGGCCCCGAGTTCTACTGCCAGACCATGCGCCAGACCTACGACGCGTACGACGTCGAGTACCGCGACGGCTCAGCGGGACGGCACTTCCGCACGAGCGTGGATACCGCCGACCGGGTCGCCGGCCTCATGACGGCCTGGCTGCGCGGGGGACCGGCGGCCGTGCGCGAGGACGCCGCGACCGCCTGGGAGAAGCTGGATCTGTAGCCGGCGGAGCGTTTTGGCCGCGCTCGCCCGATCTGGCAGAATGGCCGGTTGGTTCGCCGGAACCGGCCACGGCCGACCGGCGGTCACCCCGTAAGAGATCGCAAAACCGGATCCGCCACTCCCGTGCGGATCGCTGAATTGCGCTGTGACATGAAGGATTTCACATGGCTGTCAAGATCAAGCTCACCCGTCTCGGCAAGATCCGCAACCCCCAGTACCGCGTCGTCGTCGCCGATGCCCGCACCCGTCGTGACGGTCGTGCCATCGAGACCATTGGCAAGTACCACCCGAAGGAAGAGCCCTCGCTGATCGTGATCGACTCCGAGCGCGCGCAGTACTGGCTCGGTGTCGGCGCCCAGCCGACCGACGCCGTCCTGAACCTGCTCAAGGTGACCGGTGACTGGCAGAAGTTCAAGGGCCTGCCGGGCGCCGAGGGCACCCTGAAGGTCGCCGAGCCGAAGCCGACCAAGCAGGAGCTGTTCGCCGCCGCGCTGGCCGCCGCCGACAACGAGCCGGTCGCCGAGGCCACCACCGCCAAGAAGAAGCCCGCCAAGAAGGGTGCCGTCGAAGAGGTCGCGGAGAAGGTCGAAGAGGCCGTCGAGGCCGCGGTCGAGAAGGCCGAAGAGGTCGTCGAGAAGGTCGCCGAGGCCCTGGCGGGCGACGACAAGTGAGTGCCGTCATTGCCGACGCCGTCGAGCACCTGGTGCGCGGCATCGTCGCCAATCCCGACGACGTGCGCGTCGAGCTCATCACCGGCCGTCGCGGCCGGATGATCGAGGTGCACGTGAACCCGGAGGACCTCGGCAAGGTGATCGGCCGCAACGGCCGGACCGCCACCGCGCTGCGGACCCTGGTCGCCGGCGTCGGCGGCCGCGGGATGCGCGTCGACATCGTCGACACCGACCGCTGACCGGCTCGCGAGGACACCGTCGATGGATCTGGTGATCGGCCGTGTGGCCAAAACCCACGGTGTGCGCGGTGAACTCGTCGTCGATGTGCGCACCGACGACCCCGGCGAGCGTTTCGCCGTGGGCACGGTGCTGCGCGGCCGCGCCCCCAAGGGCGGCGGCGAGAAGAACTACACGGTGACAGCCGCCCGGCCTCATGCCGGGCGGCTGCTCGTGTCCCTGGCGGGCGTCGGCGATCGCACCGCCGGTGACGCGCTGCGCGGCACGCTGTTCCTGATCGACGCGGCCGACGTCGACTCCGGCGACGACCCGGACGAGTTCTACGACCACGAGCTGATCGGCCTGCCGGTCAGCACGGTCGACGGTGACGCGGTCGGCGAGATCGCCGACGTCCTGCATCTGCCCGGCGGCGAGATCCTGTCGGTGGCGACGCCCGCGGGCGCCGAGGTCCTGATCCCGTTCGTGACGGAGATCGTGCCGACGGTGAGCCGCGAGGGCGTCGTGGTCGATCCGCCCGAGGGACTGCTTGACCCTTCGACGGGCTCAGGGGGCGAGACGACAGGCTCGGAGCGCGACTCGGGGAGCGCGGGGTAGCGGCGTGCGGATCGACGTCGTCACCATCTTCCCGGAATATCTGGACCCGATGCGGGTCGCGCTGCTCGGTAAGGCCGTCGACGCCGGTGTTCTCCAGATCGGCGTTCACGACCTGCGGGAGTGGACGCATGACGTCCACCGCAGCGTCGACGACCAGCCGTACGGCGGCGGCCCCGGCATGGTGATGAAGCCCGAGGTCTGGGGTCCCGCGCTCGACGCAGTGTGCCCCGACGAGGCGCTGCTCGTGGTGCCGACCCCGGCCGGGGTGCCGTTCACCCAGGCGACCGCGGAGCGGTGGAGTACCGAGGCACACCTGGTGTTCGCGTGCGGCCGCTACGAGGGCATCGACCAGCGGGTGTTCGACGACGCCGCGCGGCGTGTCCGCGTCGAAGAGGTGTCGCTGGGCGACTTCGTGCTGATCGGCGGTGAGGTCGCGGTACTCGCCATGGTCGAGGCCACCACGCGGCTGATCCCCGGCGTGATCGGGAATCCGCAGTCGCACCGGGAGGACTCCTTCTCCGACGGTCTGCTGGAGGGCCCGAGCTATACACGCCCGAAGGTGTGGCGCGACCTGGAGGTGCCGCCGGTACTGCTTTCCGGCGATCATGCGAAGGTCGCCGCCTGGCGGCACGAGCAGTCTCTCGAACGGACCCGCGAGCGTCGCCCCGATCTGCTCTGAGACCGCGTGTCATGGAACCGGATGGGCGCTCGCTGCGTCTAACCGTCATGACACCGCGCTCCGATTGGTTCGTCGAACTCGGCGCCGTGCTGGGCCGCCTCGATTCGATGGATCCGGGTGGCGCGGCCGCGGACGGCGCCGAACTCGCCAGAATCGCGTCGGCCGCCGGTCAGATCGCGGGACGGCTGGCCGGTAGATTCTCCCAGGTCGACGGGCTGGTGGGAGACGGAGCGGTCGGTGCCGACGCCGCCGGGCTGAGCCTCGGCGATCAGGTCCAGGGCGCGGCCCAGGGACTCGAACCCGCCCACGGTGCCCTCACCAGCGGTGCGCAGGCGCTCATGATGTCGACCGCATCGCGGGCCCAGATCGTGGCACTCTGGGCGTTCGGGAACCGCACCGGGCAACCCGAATTCGTCACCAAGGCCTCGGTGTCGTCCCTGATGACCGGGGTCTACAGCGAACCGATCGGCGGGCACGCGGACGGGCTGCACCCGGCCGCGCCGCCACCGGTACGCGGACTCGGGCCCGCCGCCGCGGTGCCCGGTGCGGGCGGCGTCGCACCGTCGCCCGCGACCATGATCCCGGCCGGCACGGCGCCCGCGGCCCCGGCGCCCACCGCGGGGGACCTCGTGCGCAAGACCGCGGTCACGCCCGGCACCGGTGTGCGCCGGGGCGGCGGAGACCCCACGCCCTCTCCGCGATCGGAGAACACCCCGGCCCCGACCGGCGGGGCGCCCGGACCGGACCGGCGCGGCGGCACGCGGACCACCGCGCCCCTGGCCGGTTCGGTGCCGCCGGACACGCGGCCGGTCACCTCGGGGCCGCCCGCCGGGGGTCGCCCCGCGCCGGACGGCGGCGGGGGTCGTGCGGTACCCGTCGTCGTCCCGCCGGTACCGGCCGTTCCACCCGGTTTATCGACGATGCCGCGCGGCGGCGGGCCGGTGCCGTCGACCTCGCCGTCGTCGCCGGCGGCTCCGTCGCGGACGGCTCCGCCGGTGGCCGGGCCGGGTACCGGCGGACCGGGCGGCCGGAACGGGTCGTCGCCGATGTCCCCGGCGGCCGGGCGCGGCGGCGCCCGGGAGGACGACAAGCGGCGGACACCGGACTACCTGCTCTCGGTGCGCGAGGCGGTCGGCCTGATCGGCCCGTTGCCGCTGGCCGGACCGGCGGTGCTGGGTGATACGGCCGTCGCCGCCGGGGACGCTGCTCCCGCGCCGGGCACGCCGACCAGGGACCATGACGACCAGGATCTCGACTTCACCCTCTGACACGGCGATTTCACCGGCGCGGCGTCGTCTGGCAGAATAGAGCGCTGTTGCCCGCTCCAGGTGGGCATCGACCATTGACTCGGGCACGAACCGGTCGGTCCCCGCGCGGCTTCGCCACGATCGGGGCGCCAGGTTCCTCTGCACCACTCACCGATTGGATCCACCATGAACACCCTTGACTTCCTCGACAAGCAGTCCCTCCGCGACGACATCCCGGAGTTCGCTCCCGGCGACACCGTCGACGTCCACGTGAAGGTCATCGAGGGCTCCAAGGAGCGGATCCAGGTGTTCAAGGGCGCCGTGATCCGCCGCCAGGGCGGCGGCATCCGTGAGACCTTCACCGTGCGCAAGGTGTCGTTCGGCGTGGGCGTGGAGCGCACCTTCCCGGTGCACAGCCCCAACATCGCCAAGATCGACGTCGTGACCCGCGGTGACGTGCGCCGCGCCAAGCTGTACTACCTGCGCGACCTGCGCGGCAAGGCCGCCAAGATCAAGGAAAAGCGCTGATCTTTCCCAAGACGCGTCCCGACGGCCCCGGAGCACCTCGCTCCGGGGCCGTCGTGCATCTCCGGACGCGCGTGACGCGGTGCCGGCGACCGGCCGGACCTGCGCCGATCGCGCTTCGGGCGCATCGCCCGCTAATCTGAATCCTCGTGAACGACTTCGACGGCGACAGCGCCGTGCCGGACGACGACGCCGACGCCGCGAACACGGTCCCCGCGAAAGACGAGACACCGGACGAGGAGGAGAAGGAGAAGGGCCGCAAGGGCGGGATCCTCCGCGAGATCGCCATCGTCATCGGCATCGTGCTGGCTCTGATGTTCGTGGTGAACACCTTCTTCTTCCGGCAGTACGTGGTGCCGAGCGAGTCGATGGAACCAACCCTGCACGGCTGCACCGGCTGCACCAACGACCGTATCGTCGTCGACAAGATCACCTATCGGTTCTCCGATCCGAAGCCGGGCGACGTCGTCGTCTTCAAGGCGCCGAGCGATTCGTGGGATCGCGGCTGGAATTCGCCGCGCTCGGGCAATCCGGTGATCCACAAGATCCAGGACGTGCTGTCCTGGTTCGCCCTGTCGCCGCCGAATGAGAACAACCTGGTCAAACGGGTGATCGCCACCGAGGGGCAGACCGTGGAATGCCACGCGGCGGACGGCAAGGGTGTGACGGTCAACGGTAAGTCGCTGCGCGAGCCGTACATCGACAAGAACCTGCAGAACGCGCAGTACACCGATGACGGCACCGGCGGGGGCAGCTGTTACGGCGATGACTTCGGGCCGGTCACCGTGCCGAAGGGCAACGTCTGGGTGATGGGCGACAACCGCTCGGATTCGGCCGACTCCCGGTACCACATGGACGACGAGTTCCACGGCACGGTGCCGGTCAAGGACATCCGCGGCAAGGTCCGCTTCATCATCTATCCGTTCTCCCGGTTCGGCGGTGTCGACGCGGTCGATCCGCAGTAGGCGAGTGGTGGCGACCGTGTCGGCCACCCGCTGGCCACCGCGCACGACGGTCCGCCGGGCCGCGGCGCTGCGCACCCTGGAGTTCACCCTCGACCGGTCCGGTCTCGGGCCGGTCGCCGGGGTCGACGAAGCCGGGCGCGGGGCCTGCGCCGGGCCGCTGGTGGTGGCCGCGTGCATCCTGGGGCCGACGCAGCTCAAATCGCTGGCCGACCTGGACGACTCCAAGAAGCTCAGTCCCGCCACCCGGGACCGGCTGTACGACGCGGTGCACCGCTACGCGGTCGCCACCAGCGTCGTGGTGATTGAGGCGGATGAGATCGACCGGATCGGTATCCACGTCGCCAACATCCGCGGCATGCGGCAGGCCGTCGCCGGCCTGCCGGTGCGGCCCGGTTATGTGCTGTCCGACGGCTTCGGGGTACCCGGGCTGACCGCGCCGTCGCTCCCGGTCATCGGCGGCGACGCCAGCGCGGCGTGCATCGCGGGCGCGTCGATCCTGGCGAAGGTGACGCGCGACCGGATCATGGCCGGGCTCGACGACGTGCACACCGGCTACGATTTCGCCGTCCACAAGGGCTACAGCACGGCCCACCACATGGCGTGTCTGGACCGGCTCGGACCGTCGCCGGTGCACCGGATGTCGTACCGAAACGTCCGCGATAGGCTTGTCGAATGAGCGCTGAGGACCTTGAGAAGTACGAAGCCGAGATGGAGCTGTCCCTGTACCGCGAGTACAAGGACCTGGTCGGCCAGTTCTCCTACGTCGTCGAGACCGAGCGGCGGTTCTACCTGGCCAACGGCGTCAACCTGATCCCGCGAAACAACGAGGGCGAGGTCTACTTCGAGATCCACCTGACCGACGCCTGGGTGTGGGACATGTACCGGCCGGCGCGCTTTGTGAAGCAGGTCCGGGTGGTGACGTTCAAGGACGTGAACATCGAGGAACTCGAGCGCGCCGAACTGCGTCTGCCCGACGAGCCGTAGACCCTCGGGCGCCCGGGCGCAAGACCCTCGCGTGGGGCCCTGTGGACAACCATCGTTGTCCACAGGGCCGCACGCATCGGTGGTGACAGGGCCGGTGGCCGGCCTCATCCTCGATTCATGGGGGAAATCGCAGAGCGCCGCGACCGGCGTGGACAAGTGGGTCGGCTCGGTGAGGATCTGGCCGCGGACCATGTCGCCGGGCTGGGGTGGCGGATCCTGGACCGGAACTGGCGGACGCGGTACGGCGAGCTCGATCTGATCGCCGCGGACGGGACCACGCTGGTGATCGTCGAGGTGAAGACGCGGGCATCGCGGACCTTCACCGATCCGGTGGCCGCGGTGACCGCCGACAAACTGCGGCGGATGCGGCTGCTGGCGCGGCAATGGCTCGCCGCGCAACCGCCGGGGGCGCCGTGGTGGGAGATCATCCGGTTCGACGTCGTCTCGATCCAGCTCGATCTCGACCGGCCCGGGGATCGGTCACTCGCGCGGCTGACCCATCACACCGGGCTCGTGGACTGAAGGCCGAGTCATGCGAGTCGTGGGCAACGTGCATTCGATGGGACTGGCCGGGATCGTCGCCGCGCCGATCGAGATCCAGGGCAACATCGCCTCCGGACTGCCGGGCGTGACGATCAGCGGCAGCGTCGACGGATCGCTGCGCGAGGCGAAGGACCGGGTGCGCGCGGCAGTCGTGAACTCCGGGTTCAAGTGGCCGGAGATGAAGGTCACGATCGCGCTGGCACCGGCGCAGACCCGCAAGGAGGGTTCGGGCTTCGACCTCGGGATGGCGCTGGCCGTGCTGATCGCCGACGGACTCGCCGCGGAGGTCTCGCTCGAGACGACCGTATTCCTCGGAGAACTCGCGCTCGACGGCCGGGTGCGACCGGTCCGCGGGGTACTGCCCCTGCTGCTCGCAGCGTACGACGCCGGCTTCCGGCGGGCCGTCGTCCCGGTGGCGAACACGCGGGAGGCGGCCCTGGTCGAGGGACTGGACATCGGCGGGGCGCAGTCGCTTTCGCACGTGGTGGCCTGGCTCTCCGGCGAGGCCGCCCTCGACGCCGTCGAATCCGGTGACGCCGGGTGCCCGCCGCCGGTGCCCGACATGGCCGACGTGGTGGGGCAGGCGCAGGCCCGGCACGCCCTCGAGGTGGCCGCGGCCGGCGGCCACCATGTCCTGATGACCGGGCCGCCGGGTATCGGGAAGACGATGCTCGCTTCCCGGATTCCGGGAATCCTGCCGCCGCTGGAGCCCGCCGAGGCACTGGAGGTGACCGCGATCCACTCGATCGCCGGGACGCTGCCGTCGCACCACCCGCTGATCACCGTCCCGCCGTTCGTCGCTCCGCACCACGGCCTGTCGATGACGGCGCTGCTCGGCGGCGGCACCGGGATGGCGCGCCCCGGGGCCGTCTCCCGCGCCCACCGCGGGGTGCTGTTCCTGGACGAGTGTGCCGAGATGGGGCCGAAGGTGCTCGACGGCCTGCGCCAGCCGCTGGAGGAGGGCCGCGTCAAGATCAGCCGCCGCGACGGCGACGCCGTCTACCCGTCGCGGTTCCTGCTGCTACTCGCCGCCAACCCGTGTCCGTGCGCGCCGGCGCACGACGTCGACTGCGTCTGCACGTCGATCGTCCGGCGCCGCTACCTCGGCAAGCTGTCCGGTCCACTGATGGACCGCATCGACATCCGCGTGCAGATGGAACCACCCGGCAGCACCATGCTGCTCAGCGCGCGCGGGGAGCCGAGCGCGACCGTCGCGCAACGGGTGGCCCAGGCGCGCACCCGGGCCCGGGAACGATGGCGTGAACGCGGATGGCTCACCAACGCCGAGGTACCGGGCAGTGCTCTGCGCCAGGACTTCCCGCTGGCCCGTGAGACGCTGGCGCCGATCGAGCGTTTTCTGCGCGAGGGCCGGGTGACGGCCCGCGGCGCGGACCGCGCTTTACGGCTGGCGTGGACCCTGTGTGACCTGCGCGCGGGGGAGCGGCCCGGGCCCGACGACGTCGCCCAGGCGCTGATGTACCGCGATCGGGAGTTCCGGTGAGCACGCCCGACGAGGCCGAGCGACGGGCCTGGGCGTACCTGTCGGCGGTGGCCGAACCGCCCTGCGCGCCGTTGATCGCGCTGGTCGCCCGGCACGGCGCCGTCGAGACGGCGCGGATGGTGAAGGCCCAGAGCCTGCCCGCGGGCCATGCGGCGGTGCGGACCGCCACCGCCGCCCGGGCCGCGGTGGACCGCGGCGCCGCCGACCTCGATACCGCCGCGCGGCTCGGCGCCAGGCTCGTCACGCGCGACGACGACGAGTGGCCCGCCTGGTCACTGCTCGCCCTGGACACCGCGAGCACGGCGGCCCGCGGCGGCACCCCGCTGGCCCTGTGGGTCCGGGGCGCGCCGCCGCTGGAGTCGTTCACGCAGTCGGCGATCGGCGTGGTGGGGGCGCGGGCGTCGTCGTCGTACGGCGATCACGTGGCGGGCCGGCTCGGCGGGGACCTCGCCGCGCAGCGCTGGACGGTGGTGTCCGGCGGGGCCTACGGCATCGACGGCGCCGCCCACCGGGGCGCGCTCGGCGCGGGCGGCCCGACACTCGCGGTGCTGGCCTGCGGTATCGACCGCGACTATCCGGCCGGCCACCACAGACTGCTCGCCGAGATCGCGTCGCACGGACTGGTGATCACCGAGTACCCGCCCGGCACGACCGCCGCCAAGCACCGCTTCCTCACCCGGAACCGGCTGGTCGCGGCACTGTCCGGGGCGCTCGTGGTGGTCGAGGCGGGGCGTCGTTCGGGTGCGGCGAACACCGCGGCATGGGCGCGGCATCTGGGACGGCCGCTCGGGGCGGTGCCCGGTCCGGTCACCTCGGCGACCTCGGTCGGCTGTCACCAGATGATCGCCGACGGCGACGCGGCCCTGGTGTTCGACGCGGCATCGGTGCTGGCCCTGGTCGAGGTGGACGGGCACGACAGTCACGTTCCGGCACCGCCACGCCCGACGGACGGCCTGCCACCCGCGCAGTTCGAGGTGCTCGAGGCGCTGCCCGCCCGCGCCGGCCGCACGGTCGACGAGATCGCCGTCGCCGCCGCCCGGCCCGCCGACGAGGTCCGTGTCGCGCTGGCGATGCTGGAAGTGCGGGGACTCGTCGAGACCGCCGCCGGGACCTGGCGGCTGGCGCGGGGCGGCCGGTCGTGAACGCGCAGGTGTGGGTCACGCTGATACTCGGCGTCTCGGCCACCGCCGGTGTACTGGCGACGCTCTGGCAGCGGCAACGATCCGAGGAACGCGATCGTGCCCAGCGTGCGGAGTACGACTCCCGGAGTGAATGGTGGAAACGCTACGAGTGGGCGGTGGAACAGGCGTACGGAACCGATGATCGTGGGCGGCAGTTCATGGGGCTGGATGTGCTGGGCGAACTGATCCGCTCGCCGCTGGCGACACGGAGTGAGTGGGGCCTCATCCGCGCGCTGGTGATACATCCGGACATCCGGCACACTGGGAATCGGAGAGGGGGACGACATGACGGATCTCGCTGAGAGCGCGAGGCAGCGCGCCGAGTCGGGTGAGGTGTTGTTCGGGAGCACACCAGCACTGCGCCGCAAGAGTGCGCAGCTCGTCGTCGAGATCGACCGCCTCGAAGGTAAGGAGCCACCCCGGTGGGTGCTCGATGTGGCCGAGGGGCGTCTCCCGGCCTGAGTTGGCGGCCCCGTCGCTGAACCGGTCTCAGGCCGGTGCGTTCATCGGAGCCAGGAAGTCGACGCCAGTCAGTTTGATCCGGGTGTCCAGGCTTCCGTTCCACTCGACGCCGATTCCGTGCTGCGTCAGCAGCGGAACCACCTCGTCGTTCATCAGTGCGAGGGTCCGCGCCGCATACGACTCATCCCGTTGCGCATCGGTCATGCTCTCCCATTCGGCCTGCTCGAAGTAGGCCGGCAGAAAGATCCCGTAGTTGAGATACGTGGTGCGGTCGGCGAAGATCCCGTCGGTGTCCTGCATGTGGAAGAACACGTAGCCACGCCACGTCCGGGTGTCGTCGCGCTCGTCGGCGATCTCCGCCGCGCCGCAGGTGCCGCAGCAGGTGAAGTCGCCGCGGGCGACGACGTCGATCCCGGCGAGTGCGGCGAACGCGCGTTCCAGTGACGTCTGCGGGAGCGGGAGGCCCCAGCGTGCCTGCTGGTCGCGGCGGGCCTCGATCACCGAGGTGAACCACGCGGCCGCCTCCGCCGAGGAGACCTTCGCGGTGTCGAGTTCGTCGTCGAACAGGTCCAGGTACTGATCCAGCTGATTCTCCCCGCGCAACGCGAATTGCCAGGTCTGCTCGGCGACGTACTCGGCGTCGTCGCCGAGATCCCAGCTCGTGGGCACGGCGTAGTCGGCGGGGCGCGCGTAGAGGTCCGGTGTCATGGCGCGAGAGTAGCGCGTGACCCCGACAGCGAAGCCCGTCCGTCAGAGTTCGGTCACCACGCGGACCACGGGGGTGCCACGCAACGCCGCCATCCGATGCGCGGCCGCATCCAGTTTGCCACGCACGCCGTCGTCGAACGGGGTGAACGGGGTGACCCGCAGCGTCAACGTCCGGCCCTGCTTACGGGGCCGCCAGATCCCGCGGACCCGGCCGTCGACCAGCACGGCGCCGGGTGCGCCCACCGTCTTCCAGATCGCCGCGTGAGACGCCGGCTCGGCGATCGTCGCACGGTCGCGCTGCTGCAGGTACGGATCGTGGGGCGGCAGCAATCGCAGGCCGCTCGGCTCCGGGGCGCCGCGCCACCGATCGAGGTCCTCGGTGAGGATCCAGATGCTGTCACCGGGGCCGACGGGTGTCAGTTCCCCGTCGAGCAGATCCCACCAGCCCGCCGCGTCGCCGGGCCGCACGCCCATCCACGACGCGAAGTCCCGCGGCCGGGCCGGGCCGTAGCAGCGAAGGAACCGGCGGAGCAGTTCTGCGCGCGCGGCCGGGGCGTCGCCGGGTGTCCGGTCCGGGCCCAGCCAGTCGCCGAGCAGGACGAACGGGGCGGTGTCGCCGTCTCTCGGTGCGAAGCAGAGGGCCTGTTCCAGCGTGAGGATCCGCAGGGCGAAGTGCACGACGCCCTCGCCGGCCGGCTGCCCCGGCGAATACGGGCCCTCGGCGTCCCACTCCGCGCGGCGCGCGGAGTCGAGATCGGGAGCGATCCGCGAGGCGATCTCGGTGCCGAGTGGTCCGATCGGCAGGCGCCGGTGCGACAGGACCTCGTCCAGCCGATCCCGGACCAGGGACACGACGTCGTCGAACGACATCCCGAGCCGCCGCAGCACCGGCCGGACGCCGATCACCAGTTCCTCTCGGCCGCGTGCGGTCGGCGGCAGGACACCGGTGGTGAAGACGTCCAGGTCCGCGGTCGGGAAGACCCACGGAGCGCCGCGGACACCCCAGGTGGACAGCAGGCTGCGATCGGCGAGGGCGCCGGCGAAACCCTCCGGGGTCAGCCCGGGCAGCCGCGCCGCCAGGGCGAGGAGCGCGGAGCCGGGCGGGCTGTCCTGCACCCCGATCGCGCCCGCGGCCCCGGGCAGGCCGTCGGCCGGTCCGCTCAGATGATGGGCCTGCATACGGAAGGCGATCACCCGATCGACGGTCACCGGAGAGGACATGCCGCCAGCCTAGTGGCTACTTAGGCTGACCTCACTAGCCGGAATGACAGGCGGTACGGTGGGGGAATGGCGAAGAGCTTCCACACGATGACGGTGCTGCGCACCGAATGGCTGACCGACCACATGATCCGGATCTGGCTGGGCGGTGACGGTTTCGACGGCTTCACCCCGGCCGGGCCGGGAGCGGCCGAGGGACGGCCGGACACCGACATGTACGTCAAGTTCGTGTTTCCGCCGGCGGGCGTGGAGTATCCGGAGCCGTTCGACATCGACCGCATCGCCGCCGAGTTCGCGTCCGACCAGCAGCCGGTGCTGCGCACCTACACGGTGCGCCGGTACGACCCGGTGACCCGCGAATTGGCGGTCGACTTCGTCGTGCACGGCGAGGAAGGCATCGCCGGACCGTGGGCGGCGCGGGTCCAGCCCGGCGAGACTGTCGTCTTCCGCGGCCCCGGCAGCGGCTACCGGCCCGATCCCGAGGCGCCCTGGCACCTGCTGGTGTCCGACGAGGCCGGGCTTCCGGCGCTGGCCGCGGCCCTGGAGGCGCTGCCCGGCGATGCGATCGCCAAGGCGTTCATCGAGGTCGGCGGCCCGGAGGACGAGATCGAGCTGATCGCCCCGGCCGGCGCCGAGATCACCTGGGTGCACCGGGGCGCGTCGTCTTTCGCCGCCGGGGAGGATCTGGCCGGCGACCGGGCGCCGGTCATCGCGGCGGTCCGGGCGGCGGAGTGGCTGGACGGCGAGCCGCAGGTCTTCATCCACGGCGAGGCGCAGGCGGTGATGAAGAACCTCCGCCCGTACGTGCGCAAGGAGCGGGGCGTCGGGGCGCGCCGGGCGTCGTCGATCTCCGGCTACTGGCGGCGCGGCCGCACCGAGGAGGGCTTCCGGCAGTGGAAGGCCGAGCAGCGGGCGGCCGGGCAGGCCTAGGCGCAGGCCCGGTCAGACGATCTGCTCTTCCTCGACCGGGGCGCGCCGCGGGATCGCGAGCGCGGTCAGCGCGGACACCACGCAGACGGCGAGCGGGATCGCCGCGGCCCAGGCGTAGGCGCCGCTGGTCGGTACGTGCTGGACGCGCGATCCGGCGCCGACGGCGACGGTCGACGCCGCCAGGATCATGCCGACCACGGCGGTCGCCAGCGAGGTCCCGACCGACCGCATCAGCGCGTTGACACCGTTGGCCTCACCGGTGTGGGACACCGGCACCCACTGCATGATCAGGGCCGGCATCGCCGAGTACGCGATGCCGAGGCCGGCGCCGACCAGGATGTTGATGGCGAGCAGCCATCCCCACCCGGCGCGCCAGGGGCCGGCGATCATCGTCAGCAGCAGCGTGTAGCCCAGACCGATCACCACGACGCCCGAGGCCAGGGAGACCCGCGCGCCATACCGGGCGGTCATGGCCGCCGACACGTACGAGAAGGCGAACATCACCAGCCCTCCCGGCATCAGGAGAAGGCTGGCCACCAGCATGGTCATTCCCACGCCGAGGCTGCCGGCGTCCATGGCGGCGGACGGGGCCATGAGGATCTGGATCGGGATCATCTGCATGGCGTAGAAGGCGAAGCCGGTGGCGATGGACGCGAGGTTGGTCAGCAGCACCGGCCGGAGCAGCAGGTTCAGCCGCAGATCGACCAGCGGATTGGGACTGCGCTGCTCCCAGCGCCACCACAGCAGCGCCGAGACGACGAACCCCGCGAACATCACCAGCGTGATCGGTGCGGTCCATCCCCATTCGGCGCCCTTCGACACCGGCAGCAGAAGACAGGTGAGCAGCACGGTGAGCCCGACCGCGCCGAGGGCGTCGAACCGGCCGCCGGTCGCGACCCCGCGCACCGGGACGGTGGCGACCACCGCGGCCGCGGCGACCACAGCGACGGCCGAACTGGTCCAGAACAGGGCATGCCAGCTGACCTGCTGGGCAATGGCGGCCGAGAACGGCAGACCGAGCGAGCCGCCGACGCCGAGCGAGGCGCTCATCGCCCCGATCGACGAGGCGAGCCGCTCAGGCGGCACGATGTCGCGCATCAGTGAGATCCCGACGGCGATGGTGCCGATCCCGAGGCCCTGCAGTCCGCGGCCGAGCAGGAATATCAGAAAGCCGGTCGACAGCGCGCAGACCGCGGAGCCGACGGCCACCGCGATCAGGCTGGCGACCAGCACCGTCCGCTTGCCGAACATGTCGCCCAGGCGTCCGGAGATCGGTGTGACCACCGCGCCCACCAGCAGCGTGATGGTGAGAGTCCAGGAGGAATTGGTCGCCGAAGTCGACAGCAGCGAGGGGAGCAGCGGGATCAGCGGCACGATGATCGTCTGCATCAGGGCGACGACGATGCCGGCCGCGCAGAGCACGGCGACGGCGAGCCGCGGATGCGGTTCGGCAGGGGCGGTGGTCACGGAGGCGCAGGGCTCCCATCGTGGTCGAAAGGGATATTTCGGATTACTAACTTAATTTTATGTAAGAAGGCTCGCCGCGGATGCGGCGGGGGCGAATCGGTGGCGCCGTAGACTCGGGTCATGGCCGAGGTGCTCTCCGAATTCGCCGATCACCTGCGCCTGGAAAAGGCGCGCAGCGCGCACACCGTCCGCGCCTACACCGCCGATCTGCGCGGGCTCATCTCGTTCGCGGGCGCCCGCGGGGTGCCGCTGACCGGGATCGACCTCGCGCTGCTGCGGGCCTGGCTCGCCGAGCAGACCCGGCGCGGCGCCGCGCGCACCACGGTGGCGCGGCAGGTGTCGTCGGCCAAGACCTTCTTCGCCTGGGCCGCGCGCGAGGGCATCGTGGACGACGATCCCGCAATCCGCCTGCAGGCACCGAAAGCGCACCGGGTGCTGCCCGCGGTGCTCGCCCCGGAGCAGGCCGCCGACGCGGTCGCGACGGCGGCCCCCGACGGCGCCGACACGGACGATCCGATCGCCCTGCGGGACCGGCTGATCGTCGAACTCCTCTATTCCTCCGGCATCCGTGTCGGCGAACTGTGCGGGCTCGACCTGGACGACGTCGACGACGATCGCCGGGTGCTGCGGGTGATCGGCAAGGGCGACAAGCAGCGCACGGTGCCCTACGGCACCCCGGCCGCCGCCGCCCTGGACGACTGGCGGCGCCGGGGCCGGCACGCGCTGGCGACCGCCGCCTCGGGTGAGGCGCTGTTGCTCGGTGCGCGCGGCGGGCGCCTCGATCAGCGGATGGCGCGGACCGTCGTGCACCGGGCGACGGCCGCGCAGGGGACCGAGATCGGCCCGCACGGACTGCGGCACAGCGCGGCCACCCACCTGCTGGAGGGCGGCGCGGATCTGCGCGTGGTGCAGGAGCTGCTCGGGCACTCGTCGCTGGCGACGACGCAGCTGTACACGAATGTCAGCGTGGAGCGACTGCGGGCCGTGCACGACCAGGCACATCCGCGCGCGTGACGCCGTACGGTGAACCACATCACCGAACGCACCCCCGGGAGTACCCATGACCGACGCGCTGCCGACTCCACTCGTCGACCCCGAATGGCTCGCCGGGCACCTCGGCGAACCCGGATTGGTGGTCATCGACGCGACGTCGCATCTCTCCGTTCCGGACGACGGTCGGTTCGCCATCGAATCGGGGGCGGCCACCTATCGCGCCGAACACATCCCGGGAGCGCTGTTCGCCGACCTGCTCGCCGATTTCGCCGATCCGGCCAGTGATGCGCCGTGGACCGCGGCCGATCACGACCGCTTCGCCGCCGCGGCCGGCGCGCTGGGCATCGGAGAGGGTGCCCGGGTCGTCGTCTACAGCCAGCACTGGCCGTTCTGGGCGACCCGGTTCTGGTGGCAGCTGCGGCTCGAGGGTTTCGACCACGTCGCCGTCCTCGACGGTGGACTGCCCGCGTGGAAGGCGGCGGGCGGCGCGGTCACCGGCGCTCCGTCGGTGCCGGAGCCGCGCGTCTTCACCGGTGTGCGCCGTCCCGGGCTGGTCCGCTCGACCGAACAGGTCGCCGCCGCGCTCGACGGCGAGGACACGATCCTGGTCAACGTGCTCGGCGAGGAAGATCACCGCGGCGAGACGGCGACGTACGCGCGGCCCGGACACATCCCGGGCAGCAGCAACTTCCCGGCCGCGCGGCTCCTCGATCCGGAGACGGGCCGGCTGCGTCCGGCCGCCGAACTCCGCTCCGAGCTGGCGGCGGCCGGTCTGCTCGACGCCGGGCGGACGGTGGTGACCTACCGCGGTGCCGGGATCGCGGCGACCGGGGTGGCGCTGGCCCTCGCCCAGGCGGGTGCCGACGAGGTCGGCGTGTACGACGGCTCGCTGATCGCGTGGACGGCCGATCCGGACCTGCCGATGGCGACCGGCACCGCGCCGCGCTGAGCGAGGCACTGGTCACGCCGGGACCAGCGGTTTCAGCCGAACCCGGACCGCGCCGACCAGGGCGAGCGGGTTGAGATAGCGCTCCGACGGCCCGCTGCCGCGGCGCGCGCCCCAGTGCAGGCACGCGGCGGCGGCGCAGCCCGGGTGCCCGGCGTTCAGATAGCCGAGGACCTGACCGCGGCCGACCCGGTCCCCGGCGCGCACGATCGGCCGCACCGGCTCGTAGGTCGTGGCGATACCGTCCGGGTGGAGCACCGAGACGGTCGGCCGGCCCGCCACCGTCCCGGCGAACCGGACCACACCCGCCCCGGCCGACAGGACCGCCGCATCCGGCGCGGCGGCCAGATCGACGCCGCGATGGCCGCTGAGCCAGCGCTGGGCCGGAGGATCGAACCCGCGAGTGACGGGTGGGCGCGGCACGAGCGGCCAGTCGTAGGCGGGACGCGCGGCGGCGCCCGGCGGACACAGCAGGACGGCCAGCCACAGCAGGACCAGCGCGCGAGGCGTCGTCGTTCTCATATCGGTTAGACGCGCGAGGGCCGGTTCCGGATCCCTTTTGTGTACGCGGCGTGTCGGGGCGTAGGATCGACGACTGCATCTCGTCCCGGTCAGGGACGGGGTGACTTCGCGCGTCCGCGCGTCCGGTCCCTGCGGCCGGACACCACGATCGGAGCACCGGTCCCGGGACTTCCGGGCTGCTCCGGCGGCGGACGCCAGGGCCGGCGCCGCGGTGGCGACCGGTGAAACCGACACAAAGGAATACCCATGGCAGTCGTGACCATGCGGCAGCTGCTCGACAGCGGCGCCCACTTCGGACACCAGACCCGTCGCTGGAACCCGAAGATGAAGCGATTCATCTTCACCGACCGCAACGGCATCTACATCATCGACCTGCAGCAGACGCTGACCTACATCGATCGCGCCTACGAGTTCGTCAAGGAGACCGTCGCCCACGGCGGCACCGTCCTCTTCGTCGGCACCAAGAAGCAGGCGCAGGAATCGATCGCCGCGGAGGCGACCCGCGTCGGCATGCCCTACGTCAACCAGCGCTGGCTGGGCGGCATGCTCACCAACTTCAACACCGTGCACAAGCGTCTCCAGCGCATGAAGGAGCTGGAGTCGATGGAGCAGACCGGTGGCTTCGAGGGTCGCACCAAGAAGGAAATCCTCATGCTGACGCGTGAGAAGAACAAGCTGGAGCGCACCCTCGGCGGTATCCGCGACATGGCCAAGGTGCCCTCGGCCATGTGGGTCGTCGACACCAACAAGGAGCACATCGCCGTCGGCGAGGCCCGCAAGCTGAACATCCCGGTCATCGCGATCCTGGACACCAACTGCGATCCCGACCTGGTCGACTACCCGATCCCGGCGAACGACGACGCCATCCGCAGCACCGCGCTGCTGACCCGCGTCATCGCGACCGCCGTCGCCGAGGGCGTGCAGGCTCGCGCCGGCCAGGCCGGCGGCGACGCCAAGCCGGAGGCCGCCGGTGCCGAGCCGCTCGCCGAGTGGGAGCAGGATCTGCTGGCCACCCCGGAGGTCGTCGTCGAAGAGACCGTCGTCGTCGAGGCGCCCGCCGCTGAGTGATCCTGCCGGGTCCGTTCGCGGGCTTTAGGCTGATCACGTCACCCACACCACTTCTTTCCGAAGGGAGTCGCCACACATGGCGAACTACACCGCGGCAGACGTCAAGCGTCTGCGCGAACTGACCGGGTCGGGCATGCTCGACTGCAAGAACGCCCTGGCCAACAACGACGGTGACTTCGACAAGGCCGTCGAGGAACTCCGCATCAAGGGCGCCAAGGACGTCGGCAAGCGCGCCGAGCGCGCCACCGCCGAGGGCCTGGTCGCCGCTCGTGACGGCGTGCTGATCGAGCTGAACGCCGAGACCGACTTCGTCGCCAAGAACGACGAGTTCCAGAAGCTGGCCGACGACGTGCTCGGTGCCGCCGTGGCGCTGCGCACCAACGACGTCGACGCGCTGCTGGCCGCCCCGCTGGGCGACGGCACCGTCGCCTCGGCCGTCGAGGCCCTCTCGGCCAAGATCGGCGAGAAGCTGGTCCTGCGCCGCGTCGCGTCGTACGACGGCCCGGTCGCGGTCTACCTGCACAAGCGGGCGTCGGACCTGCCGCCGAGCGTCGGCGTGCTGGTCTCGTACACCGGTGAGAGCGATGCCGCGGCCGAGGCCGCACGTGGCGCCGCCATGCAGGTCGCCGCGCTCAAGGCCAAGTACGCCTCGCGGGACGACGTGCCCGCCGACGTCGTCGCCGACGAGCGTCGTATCGCCGAGGAGACCGCCAAGGCCGAGGGCAAGCCGGAGCAGGCGCTGCCCAAGATCGTCGAGGGTCGCGTCAACGGCTTCTACAAGGACGTCGTCCTGGTGGACCAGCCGTCGGTGACCGACTCCAAGAAGACCGTGAAGCAGATCCTGGACGAGGCCGGCGCCACCGTCGTCGCCTTCACCCGTTTCGAGGTCGGCCAGGCCTGATCGCCGCCTGACCTTCGGCCCCGCCCCTGATCATCCGGCGCCGCTCCCCGAGCGGCGTCGAGGGGTGGGGCCGAAGTGTTTCCACCGGCCGGTCACCACTATGATCAGGAGAGTTTGGCCGCGATCGGTTCCGGTCCGACGGCGCGACGAGCGAAGGGAAACGATGACCGACTCGCAGGCACGACCGCAGCGTGAAGGCTTCAGCAGGGTGCTGCTCAAGCTGGGTGGGGAGATGTTCGGCGGTGGGTCGGTGGGCCTGGATCCCGACGTGCTCGGCACCGTCGCCGATCAGATCGCCGAGGTGGTCGCCAGCGGAGTCCAGGTGGGCATCGTGATCGGCGGCGGCAACTTCTTCCGCGGTGCCGAACTGCAGCAGCGCGGCCTGGACCGGTCCCGCTCGGACTACATGGGCATGCTCGGTACCGTGATGAACTGTCTTGCGCTGCAAGACTTCCTGGAGAAGCGCGGGATCGACACGCGTGTCCAGACCGCCATCACCATGGGCCAGGTGGCCGAGCCGTACCTGCCGCTACGGGCCGTCCGCCACCTGGAGAAGGGCCGCGTCGTGATCTTCGGCGCCGGCATGGGCATGCCGTACTTCTCCACCGACACCACCGCCGCGCAGCGCGCGCTGGAGATCAAGGCCGAGGCCGTCCTGATGGCCAAGGCCGTCGACGGCGTCTACTCCGACGACCCGCGCACCAACCCGGATGCCGAGCTCTTCCGCGAGATCACCCACCGCGAGGTCCTGGAGAAGGAACTCAAGGTGGCCGACGCGACCGCGTTCTCGCTGTGCATGGACAACAACATGCCTATCCTCGTGTTCAATCTTCTCGAAGAGGGGAACATCGCCCGCGCGGTGGCCGGGGAGAGCATCGGCACGCTGGTCTCCTCGTAGCTGTCTCCACCGCACCCGCCACACCCACCGATTAAGGACGACGATGATCGACGAAACCCTGCTCGACGCCGAGGAGAAGATGGAGAAGGCCGTCACCCACCTGCGTGACGACATGGCCTCCATCCGGACCGGCCGCGCGAACCCGGCGATGTTCAACAAGATCGTGGTCGAGTACTACGGCGCGCTGACCCCGATCACCCAGGTGTCCAGCATCAACGCTCCGGAGCCGCGGCTGATCGTCATCAAGCCGTACGAGCAGAGCCTGATGGGCGACGTCGAGACCGCGATCCGCAACTCCGACCTCGGCGTCAACCCGACCAACGACGGCAACGTGATCCGCGTCGCGATCCCGCAGCTCACCGAGGAGCGCCGCCGCGACCTCGGCAAGCAGGCCCGCGGCAAGGGTGAGGACGCCAAGATCGCCGTCCGCAACATCCGCCGCAAGGCCGTCGACGAGCTCAAGCGCATCCAGAAGGACGGCGAGGCCGGCGAGGACGAGGTGGTCCGCGCCGAGAAGGAACTCGACAAGACCACCCACGTCTACACCGATCAGATCGACGAGGTCGTGAAGCACAAAGAAGCCGAGCTGCTCGAGGTATGAGCGCCGACACGCCGCCGAAGACGTCCAAGGCCGGCCGCAATCTGCCGGCCGCGATCGGGGTGGGCGTCGCGCTGGGCGCCTGCCTCATCGTCGTGCTGGCCTTCGTGCCGCGCGTCTGGTTCGGCGTCGTCGCCGCGGCCATCGCCGTCGCGACCTGGGAGGTCGCCAAGCGGCTGCGCGAGGGGGACCGGCACGTCGCCCTGATCCCGCTGCTCCTCGGCGGCCAGGCGATCATCTGGACCACGTGGCCGTGGGGGCTGCGCGGGGCGCTGATCTCGTTCGCCGTCACCGCGCTGGTGATCCTGGCGTGGAAGCTGTTCGCGCAGGGGCTGTCCGAGGCGCCGCACGAGTACACCCGCGACGTGTCGCTGTCGCTGCTGATCCTGGCCTGGTTGCCGCTGATGGCGATCTTCGCCGTCGACATGGTGCAGCAGAGCGACGGCCGCTACCGGGTCTTCACCTTCCTGATCGTGCTGGTCTGCTCCGATGTCGGCGGCTACACCGCCGGTGTGCTGTTCGGCAAGCACGCGATGGTGCCCGCGATCAGCCCGAAGAAGTCGTGGGAGGGGCTCGGCGGCTCGATGCTGTTCAGCACCGTCGGCGCGGTCTGCTGCGTGCACTGGCTGCTCGGCACCCACTGGTGGATCGGCCTGATCCTGGGGCCCGTGCTGGTGATCGTCGGCACCTGCGGTGATCTGATCGAGTCGCAGATCAAACGCGACCTCGGCATCAAGGACATGGGCACGCTGCTGCCCGGCCACGGCGGCATCATGGACCGCATCGACTCGCTGCTTCCGGGTGCCCTGGTGACCTGGGGAATCCTGACAGCGCTGCTATAGGCGCGGCGCTGTGCGCAGACCGCTGCCGTGGTTCGTGGCGGGCGTCGTGCTCGTCGCCGCGGCGATGCTGACCCTGTACCTGCTGTTCCACAGCCAGGACGCGTGGAACGCCGACGTCCTCCGGCACTGTGCGGACCTGTACGGCGGGGCCTGGACGCTGCCGCCGCTGCCCGACGCGCAGCCCTACGGCGGTGTCGCCGTGGGCCTCGCACTCGGTGCGCTGGTCGCGTTCGTGGTCGCCTTCGTCGCCGCGATCCGGGCGGCGCGCCACCCGTGGATACCCGTCACCGCCGTGTGCGCGGTGATGTTCACGGTGCTGGTCGGGGGCACCGGGGCGCTGATGCTCGACGCTCCGACCGATCGCGGGCACGGGACGGACGGCAGCGGACTGCCCTGCCCCGAGGGGTAGCTCCGAACCGGTGTCAGCGGCCGTCTTCGGCGGCCTTGCGCGCCTGGTCGACCTTCTTCAGGGCGCGCCGCAGCTCCATGATGCGGGCGAAACTGATCGCGAGCGTCACGACGGCGCCGAGGATCGCCGCGATCAGCAGTGCGACGCCGACCGGCAGGTCCACCTTGCCGAAGATCAGGTTGATCTCCAGGTTCGCCTGGTTCTCCAGGATGAACACCAGCAGCAGAATCGCCGCGAGGAGGCCGAGGAACCAGCCGGCGTAGGTGGCCCGCGAACGGGTGTGCGCCACCTTGCGGACCTCGTGTTCGGCCTTGGTGAGTGCGCGGCGCTCGCGGGCCGAGAGGTCGTCGGGATCCGCGGCCGGCGGCGGATCGGCGGGCATGGCGGAGGCGGGGAGGTCGGGGTGGGCGTCGTCGCCGGGTTCTCGGGTGGTCATCAGTCCATCGTTACATGACACAATGGATGTCGTGTCCAGCCTTCCTCTCGTCTTCACCGCGCCCGCCCGCGGCAAGCCGCCGCGGCACTTCGCCGATCTCGACGAGGCCGGGCGCGTCGCGGCGGTGCAAGAGCTGGGCCTGCCCAAGTTCCGCGCCAACCAGCTCGCGAAGCAGTACTACGGCCGGCTGAACGCCGACGTCGCCGAGATGAGCGACCTGCCCGCGGGGGTACGCGACGACGTCGCCGCCGCCCTCTTCCCGCCGTTGATGACCCCGGTCCGGCACATCGCCTGCGACGACGGCACCACCCGCAAGACCCTCTGGCGCCTGCACGACGGCACCCTCCTCGAGTCGGTGCTGATGCGGTACCCGGATCGCAACACGCTCTGCATCTCGTCGCAGGCCGGCTGCGGTATGGCCTGCCCGTTCTGCGCCACCGGTCAGGGCGGCCTGAACCGGAACCTGTCGACGGCGGAGATCGTCGACCAGGTCCGGGCCGCCGCGCGGGCCCTGCGTGACGGTGACGTCGGCGAACCCGGGCGGCTGAGCAACATCGTGTTCATGGGGATGGGGGAGCCGCTCGCCAACTACAAGCGCGTGGTCGACGCGGTCCGCAAGATCACCTCGCCCGAACCGGAGGGGCTCGGCATCTCGGCCCGCTCGGTCACCGTGTCGACCGTGGGCCTGGCCCCGGCGATCCGGCGGCTGGCCGACGAGGGCATCCCGGTGACGCTCGCCGTCTCGCTGCACACCCCGGACGACGAACTCCGCAACACCCTGGTCCCGGTCAACAACCGGTGGTCGGTGCAGGAGGTCCTCGACGCCGCGCGCTACTACGCCGACACCACCGGACGGCGCGTCTCCATCGAATACGCGCTGATCCGCGACGTGAACGACCAGCCGTGGCGCGCCGATCTCCTCGGCAAGAAGCTGCACAAGGCGCTCGGCTCGATGGTGCACGTCAACCTGATCCCGCTGAACCCGACGCCCGGATCGGAGTGGGATGCGAGCCCGAAGGACGTCGAGCGCGAGTTCGTGCGGCGCGTGAAGGCGCAGGGCGTGTCGTGCACGGTGCGCGACACCCGCGGCCAGGAGATCGCCGCCGCGTGCGGTCAGCTGGCGGCCGAGGAGTCGTAGCGGCCAACTGTCGGCTATCGGCGAATAGACCTCCGCGGAGGTACGGGCCGGAGTGGGAGCCGCTGCAGGATCTTCCGCTCGTCATCAGGAATGTGAGCTGTCGCGCTGTCATCCTTGAGGTAGGACCGTAGCCGCTCGTAGAAGACCTGTTCACTGATGCCGAAGGTCACGAGGATCTCTTCACCCGGTACTGCTCCGAACGGCGCCCACCGTCTCGCGACGGTGACGATCAGTGGATCCGTCTCCCGGCTGCGGTGCCGGCCAGCGGTAGTGGGCGGGTGGTTGTCCGCCATCGACTTCCTTTCGGGTCCAGACACGCGCTAGGTCGGCTGGGGAGCGTGATGATCCAGGACCAGCCAGCCGCCGTGCTCGGTGAAGCAGCGTGCCTCCTGTTCAGGGAATCCTTCGGCCCACTCCCGGACGGTTCCCTCCGTGATCGTCGTGCGATGACCGAAATGTTCGGTTGGAGTAACTTCGAATGGAACAGCAATGACGACCCGGCGCCTGGCGACTCGAAGCGCTTCTCGAAGCGCCGCGTCGGCGGCTTCGGCATCGAGGTGCTCCAGCAGGTGGATGAGCGTCACGGTGTCGAAGGCGTCGTCCGGGTAAGGTAGGTCTGTGGCATCGCCGGGGCGGGCGTCTATGCCGAGTCCGAGGCGGTCGGCAGCGCGGCGAAGCAGCCGCACTGCCCCTGGCGAGATGTCGCATGCAGCGACCGTTCGACCGCTCCGTGCGAGTGTCAACGCGAAGAACCCGAAACAACTGCCGACGTCGAGGACGGAATCTCCACGCACCAGTTCGCGAGCTCTCCGATGGATCGGGGCGAACTCGGCGGTGCCATCCTCGAGGGATTCGATGGTGTTGTCGTAGAAGAAGTTCCAGGATTCGTCGATTGACGTACCGACCGACTCGATGAGTCGTACCGCGGCGTCTTCGAAATCATGCTGACCTGCCAGCACCCCGCGATCGATCAGATTTCCGAGGAGTGCGACCACCAGATCGTCACACAGATCCTGCGTAGCGATGCGATGGCTGAGGACGAGATTCCCGTTCGGGAAGAACTGGAAGCGGATGGCCTCCTCCTCATCGTCCACTTCGTGAGTGGGGAGCCGTTGTACGTGAATTCGCCGGCTCGAGACGTGCTGACCGAGGACGGTCACCGATCACCAGCCGACAGTCGTGTCGATCACCGCGCGTCCGGTGAAGTCACCTCGACGGAGTGAATCGACGACGTCGACGATGTCGCCGACCGTGCGATCGACACCGATCCGGTCCAGGTTGCGGGGCTTGAGTTCGGTTGCAATGCGATGCCAGAGCCGTCGGCGAGCCTCGATCGGCATTTGGACCGAGTCGATGCCGAGCAGACCGACCCCTCGGAGGATGAACGGCATGACGGTGGTGTTGAGGACGCTGCCGCCGGTCAGCCCGCTGGCGGTGACGACGCTCCCGTAGTTCATCGTGCTGAGGACATCGGCGAGGGGCGCGCCGCCGACGCAGTCGACGGCGGCGGCCCAGCGCGAGCGGCCGAGCGGCCGCGGCTTGGTGTCCGGGTCCAGGGGCAGCCGACCGATCACTTCGGAGGCGCCGAGGTCACGGAGGTGCTGTTCTGCTTCCGGCTTTCCGGACGATGCGACCACCTCGTAGCCCTTAGCCGAAAGCAGATCGATGCTCGCCGAGCCGACCCCTCCCGTGGCCCCGGTAACGACTATCGGTCCGGAGTCAGGAGTGATGCCCCAGTCGATGATCGCAGCGACGCTCATCGCTGCGGTGAATCCGGCGGTGCCGATGGCTGCTGCCTCCCGCATGCTGAGCGTCTCGTCGAGTTTGATGGTCCAGCAGGCAGGCACGACCACTTCCTCTGCGTAGCCGCCGTCCCGGGCCGTTCCGATGTCGTATCCATGTGCGATCACTTGATCTCCGATACGGAACTGATCGGATGTGCTCTCTGCAACGGTGCCGACGGCATCGATCCCCGGAACGATCGGGTACTTGCGGACGACTCCGCCGCGCGGTGTGAATGCGAGTGCATCCTTGAAGTTGACGCTCGAATAGCGAGTTCGGATCCGCACCTCGCCGGGCGCCAGATCGGCGTGGTCACGTTGTTCGACTACGGCATCGATCGCCGGGTCGTTGAGTACTGCGGTCAGTGCATGGAAGGTTGCCATGGAATGTGAATCCTTATCTGTGTCTGTGCGTGCGGTCGTATGCGGTGCGGAGCTGCGGGTTGGTCGGTAGCTAGCCTCGAGCGGTGTTTCGCTCGACCGGCGACAGGGTGCGAACCAGGTCTTCGACAACAACGGCGTTTTCGATGGTCGGCGGGACGTCGGGTGATTCGCCGTCGAGTATCTGGCGAAGACAGCGCCGGACGATCTTGCCCGACCTGGTCTTAGGCAGTGTCTCGACCACTTCTACGCCGCCGAGAGACGCGATCGGTCCGACGCGCTGGCGCACGAGTGCTTGAAGTTCGGCCCGCAGCTCGTCGACGCGGTCCAGATGGTCGATCTCCGGCACGACGATCGCATAGGGGCGCTGGCCTTTGAGGTCATCGTGAACGCCGACGACCGCGCATTCGGAGACCCCGGGATGCTCGGCAAGCGCGGTCTCGATCTGGCCCGATGACATCCGGTGACCGGCGACATTCATCACGTCATCCGCGCGGCCGAGCACGTAGAGGTAGCCGTCCTCGTCGAGGTAGCCGCTGTCACCGGAGGCGTAGTAGCCGGCATGGAAGTCCAGGTAGGACTTCCGCGCACGCCGGTCGTCGCCCCAGACCCCGATCAGGCATCCGGGCGGAAGCGGCAGCCGGAGGCAGATCGCGCCTTCGTGTCCGGGTGGGACGAGGCTGCCGTCCGGGTCCAAGACGTCGACGGTGAATCCCGGAACAGGTTTGGTCGACGAACCGGGTTTCGGTGGGAAGTAGCTGAGGCCCAAGAAGTTCGAAACTGTGGGCCACCCGGTCTCGGTCTGCCACCAGTTGTTGATGACCGGAGCCGGCTGGACTTCGCTGAGCCACTGCTGCGTGTCCGGGTCCAGCCGCTCGCCGGCCAGAAAGATCCCGCGCAACAATCGCAGATCACGGCGGGCGAGCTGTGCGGCGAGAGGATCTTCGCGGCGGATGGCTCGGATCGCGGTGGGGGCCGTCAGGAGTACGTTCACCCCGTAGCGCCCGATCACGTCCCAGAACGCTCCGGCGTCCGGAGTACCGACCGGCTTCCCTTCGAACAGAACGGTGGTCGCGCCGCGCAACAACGGGGCGTACACGATGTACGAGTGGCCGACGACCCATCCGAGGTCGCTCGCGGCGAACACCACGTCGCCGGGGCCGATTCCATACACACTCTGCATGGACCACTGCAGGGCGACGGCGTGACCGCCGTTGTCGCGCACGATCCCTTTGGGAGGTCCGGTGGTACCGGAGGTGTAGAGGATGTAAAGCGGATCGGCGGAGTGCACGGTGACGCAGTCCGCGGGGGCCGCAGCGGTCACGATGGTCGACCAGTCGTGCTCGTTGGGCATCGCCCGGCGCCCGGCCGGAGCCGGCACCGCTGGTCTCTCGACAACGACGATGTGTTCGACGGTGGTCGCGGCCTCATCGAGTGCCGCGTCGAGCAAGGGAAGATAGGAAACCACGTGCCCGGGTTCGAGACCGCCGGTCGCCGTCAGGATGACTTTCGGCTGCGCATCGTCGATCCGGGCGGCGAGTTCCGCAGAGCCGAAACCACCGAATACGACCGCGTGGACGGCACCCAGACGTGCGCACGCGAGCATGGTGATCGCAGCCTCCGGGATCATCGGGAGATAGAGGAGAACGGTGTCCCCGCGCTCGACGCCGAGCCCGGCGAGGGCGCCAGCCGCGCGCCGAACCTCATCGAGCAGTTCACGGTAGGAATAGACGCGCTCGGTTCCGGTCACCGGTGAGACGTAGATGAGCGCCCGGCTGTCGCCGAGACCGGCGCCGACGTGCCGGTCGAGAGTGTTGAACGACGTGTTCAGCGTCCCGTTGGGGAACCAGTCCGCAAGGCCGCTGGAGTTGTCCGCCCAGGCCACGGTCGGTGCGTCGGTCCAGGTGGTGTTGCGTGCCGCGTTCATCCAGAACGCGGCGGGATCTGCGGCGGCCGCCGTTGCCGCCCGGTAGCGGTCGTCTGAGAACGGCGCGGAGTGGAATGCGGGCCGGTCAGGCATCGGTGAACCTCGCTGGCCGCTTCTCCAGGAAGGCGGACATTCCCTCAGTCTGATCGTCGAATGCGAACAGCGAATGGAACCACCGCCTCTCGAACAGCAGCCCCTCCCGGAGCGAGCTCTGCTCGGCTCGGAGGACACACTCCTTCGCCGCACGCAGCGCGCGCGCCGAAAACCCCGTGAGTTGCCGGGCCACGGACATGGCCTCGTCCAGGACCGCATCGTCGGGAACCACACGGCTGACGAGGCCGATCCGGTGAGCCTCGTCGGCCCGGATCCTTCGGCCGGTGAGGATCAGGTCCATCGCGATGGCTTTGCCCGTGGCCCGGGTGAGGCGCTGGGTTCCCCCGATCCCGGGGATGATGCCGAGGGCGATCTCGGGTTGCCCGAAGGAAGCGTTTTCCGCGGCGATCAAGATGTCGCACATCATGGCGATTTCACAGCCACCGCCCAGTGCGAAACCGTTGATCGCGCCGATCGTCGGAATCGGGAGTTCGGCGAGTTGTTCCCACATCGCCAGATGCTCGGTGTCGTTCATCGATCCGAAGTCCTGGTCGCGCATTTCGGCGATGTCGGCGCCGGCCGCGAAGGCCCGTCCGCGGCCGGTGAGCACGAGCACGTGGGCGCGGGCCTCTCGGACGCGGCCGAGTGCGTCGGCGAACTCGGTCATCATCGTCGAGTTCAGTGCATTCAACGCCTCCGGGCGATCGAGGGTCGCCAGTGCGACGCCGTCGTCGATCGTGAGATTCAGAGTTTCGTAGGGGGACAATGTGTGGCCTTCTTTCGTGATTCGGAGAGAGTCGGGAGGAGCGTGTCGAGAGACCTCGATGGTGGCCGGAGGGCTTGCACGACGTGATCGACCAGCGCTGCCGTCACTGCGCCGATGCGCGCGGCGTGCTGCACCGCTATCGGTATGACGAGCCAGTACTGCTGAGCGATCTCGACCTCGGCCGGGAGGACCGGAACGAGGCCGGGATGGCGATGGGCCACATAGCTCGGCAGCAGGCCGATCCCGATTCCGCTGAGAACCGCCTGAATCTGTGCGCTGACGCTGTTGGACTGCACGGTCGGCCGCGTCCCGGGTACCAGCTCGTCGAGGACACGGAGCGTGGCGATGTCGAGGTGGCTGTCGAGGTAGTAGACGAGCCGGTGATCGCGCAGATCGGACACCTGGGTGATGGGTGCGTGATCGCAGAGGTAGCCGGACGACGCGAACAGGCCCAGGGAATACGTGCAGAGGCGCCGCGACGCCACCGCCCGAGTCGGCGGCGGCTCCACCGAGACTGCGACGTCGTATTCCCCGCTTCCCAGGTCGAGGTGCCGGGTGGTGGTGAGCAGCTCGATCCGGAGTGCGTGGTGCTTGGCCAGCGGCCTCGCCAGGGCACGCGGGGCGAGGTAGGTGCCGAACGCCTCGGGGGTGAGAAGCCGGACGGCCCCCGCCACGTCGTGCCGGGATCCACATTCGACCACGCGGTCCGCATCTTCTAGAGCGTGCTGAAGCTGCTCGGCGACGGGATAGAGCGCCTGACCGACGTCGGTCAGATCCCACCCGGCAGGTGTCCGATCGAAGAGCCGTCTGCCGATCCGCTTCTCCATGCGCCGCACATGCCGGCTCACCGTGGAGTGATCGACTCCGAGCCGCTCCGCCGCAGCGGAGATCGTTCTCGTCTGCGTGATCGCAAGGAGAATCATCAGATCATCGGACGCGATGCCCGTGTGCAGTGGTCTAGTCGCCATTTCAACTGCCTACTACTTGGACGACCGCGAGCACGGTGGACATGATGGCGATCGCGGCGGCTGGCGGATCCAGGTGCACCCGGCTCCGTTCCAGCACGAGGCGGGCCCAGGCCTCGGCGATGAGGGAGGCGGCTATGCCAGAGATGACGGCGACCAGGAGGACGACGCTGCTGGGGAAGTTCCACGATGCGGCGGCTCGAGCGCCGATCGCGGCTGGGAGAACGATGTGATGGGTCACCGGTGCCGCTGTGCCGAAGACGAGAACGAGCAGCGAGAGCGCTGACACGCCATAGAGGAACAGCCCGGACAGTGCGCGGCTGTCCTGCGGCCAGGCGAGGAAGACCGAGCCGGCGATCGCGCCACCGGCGGCTCCGAGAGTGAGTACCGCGCCGGCGCTGTGTTGCCACGGGAGCCACGGCAGCCGTTCGGCGAAGGGATTTCGGCCCCAGAGCAGGCCGCTGGCCAGACCGGTGACCACCACGCTCAGAGCGATTGCATCGATGGTCGATACTTCGGCTCCGGTCGACGTGTGCAGCGGTGGGATCTCGGCGAAGACGCGGGCGAGCAACTGCCCGAGAACACCGAACAGTGCGCCGACCCAGAGAATCCGGGTGTCGTGGAGGCCGATCAGCGGTGTCGCGATATCGCGTCCGGACTCGAGTGTGCGGCGATGTGCGGCGTAGGCTGCGGCGGCGGCACCCGCGGCGAACAGTACGTGGGGGCCGAATACCGGGCCGAAGGCCAGCCCCGTGACGAGATCCGTATCGGGCAGCGCCACCGCGATCAGTGTTACGCCGATCACGATCGTGCCCATCAGGGCGAATCCCGCGAGTGCGCCTAACGCGGCCCCCAGGGCGCCGCCGGCCGCGGCGCCGACGAACTCGCTCACCGTGAGCGTCATTGGTGTATCCGTTCTATGTGGTTGGCGGGTTGGGCATAGCGCCCAGCCCCGCGGCAGCAGTGTTCCCTTCAGGCACACTGCTGCCGTGGGCTCGGCGAGGGTTCGGTGATCGGTTCAGTGCTGGTGCTTGATGATTCCGCGGATGTTCTTGCCCGCCAGCAGGTCGGCGTAGCCCTCGTTCACCTGGTCGAGGCTGTACTCCTTGGTGATCAGCTCATCGAGCTTGAGCTTTCCGTCGACATACATCCGCACGAGTTTGGGAATGTCGGTCGTGGGATTGCAGTCACCGAACAGTGAGCCCTTGACCGTCTTGCGGAAGTAGCTCATCTCGGTGCTCGGGAGTTTCACCGTGATCTCGTCGATCCGGTTGAGGGCGGTCAGAACCAGGATCCCGCACCGGCCGATCATCGAGAATCCGTCGCTGACCTGCGTGTCCGTGATCAGGTCGGTGGTGATGATCGCGGCGTCCGCTCCCTGACCGTTGGTCAGATCGTCGATGTAGGCCTTCGCCTCGGCGGCGCCGGCGAAAGTTGCCGTCGCTCCGAGCTCGGCCGCCTTGGCACGCTTGTTCTCGAGTGGATCGATGGCGATGATGTGCTCGGCCCCCGCGTGCTTGGCGCCCTGCACGGCGTTGATGCCGATGCCGCCGATGCCGAAGATCGCGACGATGTCGCCCGGCTTGGTCTCGGCTGCGTAGACCGCCGACCCCCAGCCGGTGGGCACCCCGCAGCCGACGAGCACGGCCTTGTCCAGCGGGATGTCGTCGTCGACTTTGACGACCGAGTACTGGTTGATGACGTTGTACTGGCTGAAGGTGCCCAGCGTGCACATGGCGCCGTACTGCCCGCGCGGGCCGCTGATCGGCCAACGCGGGCCTTCGAGGTGACCTTCGAGCATGGCCGCGTTCATGTCACAGACGGACTGACGGCCGGTCGCGCAGTACTTGCAGCGTCCGCACGTCGGGGTGAACGAGCAGATCACGTGATCGCCCGGCTTGACTCGAGTGACACCGGGACCGACTTCCTGAATGATGCCGGCCCCCTCGTGTCCGAGTACCATCGGCAGCCGTGCGATGGTGTCGCCGATGGAGATGTGTACGTCCGAATGGCAGAGACCGCCGTAGAGATACTGGATCAGCACCTCGTTGGGTCCCGGCTTGTCGAGAGTGAGTTCTTCGATCTCGATCGGCTTGCCCGGCTCGATCACGACTGCTGCTTGTGTCTTCATCTGAGTTCCTTCTGGTAGTCGCCCGCTTCTGATTCGCGGGACGAATGATGGGGAGGTGACAGTCGGGCGCTGTCAGAGGTGCTTGATGTTCACGACGTGGACGTCGGTGAACTCCTCGACGCCCATCCGGCCGAACTCGGCGCCGAGGCCGGACTGCTTCACGCCGCCGAACGGGACGTCCGGGGTCAGCTGAAAGTGATGGTTGATCCACGTCGTGCCTGAGTCCAAGCGGCCCGCCACCTCCGTGGCCTGCTCGATATCGGTGGCCCACACCGAGGCGCCGAGTCCGTACTCGGAGTTGTTCGCGCGGCGGATCGCATCGTCGAGGTCGTCGTAGGCGATCACCGAGCGGATCGGTGCGAACGTCTCCTCGCAGATGAGCGGATTGTCTTCGACGATGTCCCTGACCAGGGTGGGCTCGATGAAGTAACCGGGTCGGTCGAGCGCGTGGCCGCCGATCACCACGGTGCCGTGCTCGGCAGCGATGGCGAGCGCCTCGCGGGCCTTCTCGAATTGGACCTTGTTCTGCAGCGGACCCACGTCGCTCGCGGGATCCAGACCGTGGCCGACGGTGAGTTCGGCGGTGCGCTTGACCATCGCGTCGATCAGGTCGTCGTAGATCGCCGCCGGCGCATAGATGCGTTTGATCGACACACACACCTGACCGGCGTTTGCGAACGCCCAGGTGCAGAGTCCTTCAGCGGTCTTCTCGATGTCAGCGTCCTCGAGGACGATGGCGGGATCGTTGCCGCCCAGTTCGAGTGTGACGCGCTTCAAGGTCGGCGCGCACGCGGCCATGACGTACCGCCCGGTGACCGTCGAGCCGGTGAAAGAGACCTTGTTCACGCCGGCGTGAGCGGTGAGCAGCGGACCGAGATCGCCGCCGTCACCGATGACGTTGAACACGCCGCCGGGCAGCACGTCCTTGATGAGTTCCGCGAAGTACATGGTCGCGAGCGGAGTGGTGGGCGATGGTTTGAGAACCATCGTGTTGCCGACGATCAGTGCGGGTGCGAGTTTGTAGACCGCCTGGAACAACGGGAAGTTCCACGGAGTGATCGCGCCGACGACGCCGACGGGCCGGCGGCGCAACTCGACGTACCCGCTCTCGTCGTCTCGAAGCACTTCCGGATCGAGCCGGTAGTCGGCGTAGTAGCGGGTGAAGTCGATCGACCACGACACGTCGTCCCGCGCTTGCGTGATCGGCTTGCCCTGCTCCAGGGTCGTCAACTGCGCGAGTGCTTCGTGGTGTTCGTTGAGGACATCGGCGACGGCGTGCAGGTAGCGGCCGCGCTCGGCGTACCCCAGCGCTTCCCACGCCGGCTGTGCACTCCCGGCTGCGGCGACGGCCAGATCCAGCTGCGCCAGCGAGGCGACGGGTGCGGACGCGACGTGCTCGCCCGAACCGGGATCGAGGACCGGGACGGTGGCGGCGCCGTCGATCAGGTCACCGCCGATCAGTTGCTTGAACTGCTTCGCAGCGACATCGAACCCGACCGCTGGGGCCGGACTGAGGGTCGAGGTCATCGGATTCCTCCTGTTGCTGGTGCCGATCGGCACCGAAAAGGGATGGGTGTCGGGCGGATGCCGCGAGGCCCGGGGAAGTCGACACCGGGCCGCTGAAGTCGACAGATCTCATTGTTGCGACCCAGGTCACAGGCATCTGTTCGGGATCGCTACACGCTGGTCAAGCTCTCCGGAGTCCGGTGTGAGGGCCTACGCTGGTGACCTATCTTGTGATTGCCGGCACAGATGCCCGGGGTTGAGGCTCGGTTCGCCGGATCGCTGTGACAAGCGAATCGGCAGGAGGTTCGAGAATGAGTGACAGGTCTGATTCGTCGCGGACGAGGCCGGAGCCTGCCGATGGTGTGCTCAAGGCGTCGTGGCAGCGCTCTCAGCTGGCTGGACTCGATCCCGCCAAGCCGATGGACCCGCCGGTCAGGTCGGGCATCGACGTCGAGAGCCGGTTGTTCCGGTCGGCCAAGCCCGTCTTGAAGCGGATCCGCGGTGAGATCGCCGGCGAACGGCTGTCCGTGATGCTGGTCGGCGACCAGGCAGAGATGCTGACGACTGTCAACGGGTGTTCCGAGATCGATGCCGTGGTCGAGCGGATCGGTGCTCGGCCCGGTGCCATCTGGCGCGAAGACACCACCGGGACCAACGCTCTCGCGACCCCGTTCGAGACCCGCCGCCCCTTCTTCGTGAAGGGGCGTCAGCACTATGTCGAGGGCCTTCACGAGTACAGCTGCTACGGGCGGCCGATCTTCAATCCGCTGACGAGCCGACTGATCGGCGTGCTGGACGTGATGACCGAGGCCGGTTCCGAGTCCGCGCTGATGCGTCCATTCATCGACACGGCGATCATGGAGATCGAGCGCAGTATTCGGGAAAGCGCAGGAAGCCGTACGAAAGCGGTGATCGGTGCTTTCGAAGACGCGGCAACCCACCCCGCCGCGATCGTGGTCGCCGTGTCGTCGTCGGCGGTGCTCCAGAGTGCTGCGGCGGCGAGGGTGCTCACGTCATCCGATATCACCATGCTCCGGGATCTGGCTGCGGGTCTTCGAGGACGGACCAGCACCGACGTCGAACTCGCCAACGGCGGCTCGGCCGCAGTGAAGCTGGAAGCCATTTCGGGCACGGACGGCGTGCTTGTACGGATACAGGCGCGGCAGCGGCCGTTCGTGCCGCGCTCGGCGGAGCTGCTGCGCGGGTGGTCTCCGGTGCAGCAGTGGTTCGACGAGTTCCAGGAGTCGGCGGCGTCGGCGGCGATCGTCGGCGAGGGCGGTAGCGGCCGGTCGACAGCGCTGAAGAGTGCGGTCGGGGCGCGGCGGCACTGCCGCGTCGATGGTCGTCTTCACGATCCGGCGAGAGTCGACGAGAAGCTTCGGAGTCTCGTTCGCGCCGGTGGCCGGGATCTGATCGCGATCGACGACCTCGATCAATTGTCGGCGCAGGCGTTGGCCGACGTAGAGCGGTTGCTCTCGATGGGGGCGCAGATCGTGGCGACCAGCGAGAAACCGGGGGCGGAGAACGGTCCGCTCAATCGAATCCTGGATTTGTTCGACCACAGGCAGAATCTTCCGGCGCTCCGAGAATGCCGCTCGGAGATCGTTTCGACGCTCAACGAGTTGGCCGGGCCTGGAGTGCGGTACCGATTCACTCCGCAGGCGACGCGGATCCTCGAGTCATACTCGTGGCCCGGAAATCATCGGCAATTGGCTTCTGTCACACGATCATTGGCGGCCTTGCGCGGCACCCTTATCGACGTCGCCGACCTGCCTCCGGAGCTGCGTTCGAAGGCGACAACGAAGGCGATGACCCCTTGGCAGCAGGCCAGCTGCGACGTCCTCATCAGAGCGATGGAAATCTGTCACGGAAACAAGGCTCACGCCGCCGACTATCTGGGAATCAGTCGGAGCACCCTTTATCACCACATCAAGGAGTACGGCATCGTCGTGTAGGTGCGGCCGAATGCCCACCGGTGTGCACGACTGCACAAGCATGTGGGCGATTGGGCGTTGTCGGCACTCGGTGGGCTCGGGAAGAGTGACATTCGACCGCCCAGACAGGCGGAGCACTTCTCCTTAGCAACGACACGAGGGAACCGCCAGAATGCCCACTCTCATCGCCCTGCCCCGAATCCTGCGGATCGGTGCCAACGCGCTCGCTGAGCTGCCCGCAGTGTTGACCGATGCCGGATGCCGTCGGCCGCTGATCGTCACCGATGCGTTCCTGACCTCGACCGGCGCCGTGGCGAGGGTCGTCGAACTCCTCGCCGAGGCCGGCATCGACTGCACCGTCTTCGACGATGTGGTGCCTGATCCCACCACCGAATCGCTCGGCCCGGCGATCACCCGTTTGCGCGCGAGTGGTTGCGACGGGGTGATCGGATTCGGTGGCGGCAGTTCGCTCGACACCGCGAAAGCCGTTGCGCTGCTGGCGACTACGGAGCGTCCGCTCCGGGACTTCAAGGCCCCGGCGCAGACCGACGAGCCGCTGCTGCCGATCGTCGCGATTCCGACGACGGCGGGAAGCGGTTCGGAAGCGACACGCTTCACGGTGGTCACCGATTCGCAGACCGGCGAGAAGATGCTCTGCCCCGGCCTGGCCTTCCTGCCGATCGCCGCGGTGATCGACTACACGCTCACCATGACGATGCCCGCCCGGCTGACCGCAGACACCGGTATCGACGCGTTGACGCACGCCGTCGAGGCGTACGTGAGTGCCCGGGCGAATTCCTTCTCCGACGCGCTCGCGCTGGCCGCGATCGCCACGATCGGCCGGTACTTGAGGCGCGCGTACGCGGACGGTTCCGATGCGGAAGCGCGCGAGCACATGATGCTGGCGTCGACACAGGCCGGAATCGCCTTCTCGAACTCCAGTGTCGCGTTGGTACACGGCATGAGCCGCCCACTCGGCGCGCATTTCCACATCAGTCACGGGCTCTCCAATGCGATGCTGTTCCCGGCGGTCGCCGAGTTCTCGCTCGGAGGCGCGACCGCGCGCTATGCCGACTGCGCCCGCGCCTACGGTGCCGCCGATGCTGCGGATTCGGATCTCGCCGGGGCCGGGAAGTTCGTCGAGTGAATCACCCCAGGTTTTCTGCCGCTCCTATACGGGGTGCAGCTCTCGGTTGAGGGCGGCGTAGTAGGCGGACTCGAACTCGGCGGGCGGGACCGTGCCGATGCTGGAGTGGAGCCTGTCATTGTTG
>NZ_JBPSDN010000023.1:35271-67452 GCF_052036135.1 Gordonia marina | reverse complement strand
CTACACGGCTACCTCGACGACCTCCCGCCCACCGAGTTCGAAGGGAGGTTCTACGCTACCCAGCAGGGCACCCAGGCCCTGGTTGAAATCAAATGACCAGAGCCTCCACCAGACCCAGTGCGGTTCAGATCGCCTTCAAGCGCGCGGATACGAGCGCTTTGGTGATCTTGTCGTCGTCCATGGCGTCGGCAAGGAGTCCATCTTCGACAGCGTGCTCTTCGACGTACTCCTCGATGGCGCGGGTAGCTTCCTCAGCGGCAGCCGTCAGCTCGTTGACCCGGGCCTGGTCGTCGGCGAAGTAGCGGGCAACGATCAGCGTGGGTGGGATGAGGTCCATCTTGTACTTCTGGGCATTTCTGCCGGTGCCGATGGTGAGGTCGGGTTCTTCGGTGAGTTTGCGTTCTTTGTCGTTGATCGTCAGGCGCGGTTTGGCGGCGCCCTGCCAGCCGTCGGCCATGATCAGGTAGACGTCGTCGTGCATGGTGTCGTGCCAGAAGGTCATGAGCTGCTCGTAGACGTCGTACTCGTCGAGCAGCGGCATCGGCTTGAAGCGCGCCAGCAGGTCGTCACTGATAGTCGTGATGAGTTCGTTGGGTTTAGTGTCGGCGGTGATGCCGGCAAGCGCGTCGCGGTGCGACGTGAACCAGTCGTCGACGATCCCGGTGGCCTCGTCACGCAGCTTGTGGAAGCCGGGGGCATCGAAGATGGCCTGCTGCACTGCGCTGACGTCGATGGTCAGGTCGCTGTAGCCGGGGCGGTTCGGGGTGAAGATCTGGCTGCGTAGCTGTGGGAACGCGTCCCAGTAGTGCTGGAGGGCGTCGAGGTCGTGGTCGGGGATGCCGCCGTGGATGTGGGCGGACAGGTCTTGGAGGTCTTCGGGCTCAGAGGAATCGATGTAGCGCGGGATGTTGAGGTTGTAGTTGTTCTTGGGGTCGGCGATCTCGCTGATCGGCACCATGCGTGAGTAGCGGTCGATCTCGATCTGCTTGTTGAAGGTGTCGACGATCTTGTGCAGGTCCTGGCTGCGTAGGCGGTTCTTGTTGCCGTCCTTCATGAAGCCTCTGGAGGCGTCGATCATGAAGACGCCGGTGCGGGCCTGAGAGTTCTCCTTGTCGAGGATGACCACGCAGGCGGGAATGCCGGTGCCGTAGAACAGGTTTGCTGGCAGGCCGATGATGCCCTTGATGAAGCCCTGCTTGAGCAGGCGGGTGCGGATGGTGGCCTCGGCGTTGCCGCGGAACAGCACGCCGTGCGGCAGGATGATCGCGGCCTTGCCGGTGGACTTGAGCGACGTGAGCGCGTGGAGGAGGAAGGCGTAGTCGCCGTTCTTCTCCGGCGGGCGGCCGTACTCGAAGCGTCCGTAGTCGTTTTCGAGGCCGTTATTCCAGGACTTCACGGAGAACGGCGGGTTCATGACGATGTAGTCGAAGGTCCGCAGCCGGTCGCCGGTGGTGAACTGCGGGCTGGTGATGGTGTCACCCTTTTCGATCTCGGCGATCTCGTTGCCGTGCAGGATCATGTTCATCTTGGACAGCGCCCAGGTGGCGTTGTCTTTTTCCTGGCCGTAGATCGTCATGCCGCGCGGCGCCTCGGCGGCGGCCTTGAGTAGTAGCGAGCCGGAACCGCAGGCAGGGTCGTAGACGGTCTGATCCTGACGGGTGTTCGCGCCGATACCGACCACCTTGGCGAGGATGCGGGAGACCTCGGCCGGGGTGTAGAACTGTCCCTTGCTCTTGCCGGACTCGGTGGCGAAGTGGCGCATCAGGTACTCGTAGGCGTCACCGAGCAGGTCGTCACCTTCAGCGCGTGAGCCACGGAAGTCGAGGTCGTTGAAGATGGTGACCAGCTTGGAGAGGCGGTCCTGCATCTCCTTGCCCTTGCCGAGCTTCTCCTCGTCGTTGAAGTCGGCCTGGTCGATGACGTTGCGCAGGTCATTAGCCTCAGCCAGGCGGGCGATGATCTTATTGAAGCGGTCGCCGATCTCCTTGTCGCCCTTGGCTGCGAGCATGTCGTCGAACGAGCCATCCGTGGGCACCTCGATCAGGCTGCCGGAGTCGGTCTTGGCCTTGTCGGAGACGTACTTCACGAACAGCAGTGTCAGGATGTAGTCCTTGTACTGACTGGCGTCCATGCCGCCACGAAGCTGGTCGCAACTTGCCCACAGAGATGAGTAGAGATCCGACTTCTTAAGCGCCACGCTGGTCTTCCTGTTGAGTCTGCCCGGCATTTGTGATGCCTATTGTTCATTATTCAAACTTATTGCGAGTAGTTCATGGGCTCGCTGCATGCCGGGATTCGGCATGTCAGAGAGGGTCGACATGACCCGGGATGCCCTTCACCCCCTTGTTGCTCGTCGTCGGGGCTCAGGCTAAACCATCGGTTCCGGCTCGCCGACATGTTCCGTGTCGGTTCGAGTAAGAACGTTCTGGTGCCCCCGGCAGGACTCGAACCTGCGACCTCGGGATTAGAAGGCCCTTGCTCTATCCATCTGAGCTACGGAGGCGGTGGGGTCTGGTTGCGACCCGGCGCGTGCGAGTATATCCGGCGCGGAGCCGCCGGTGACGCCCAGGTCACACCGCCCGGGCGGGGCCGCCGCGGCGGACGGACCTACAGTGGAACTCATGAGTACGACGACCGCGCGCACCACCACCCGGGAGGCCGACCGGGACAGTATGCGCGACCCGTCGAACGTCCGCCGCCTGCTGGTCTCGCTGATGATGGTGGCTGGGGTGATCGCGGCCGCGGTGGTCACGGCCGCGAGCGTCGCGACCGCGCAGAAGCTGCTCGGGGTGCCCGATCCGGGCTGGCTCACCACCTACGGCGTGCGCGTGGTGACGGTCGTCGGACAGCTGTTCGCGGCCATCGGTTTCGGCGGCGCAGTGTTCGCCGCGTTCTTCGTTCCGCCGCAGGCGAGCGGCGAACTCGACGTCGGCGGGTACCGGGCGATGCGCTGGTCGTCTGTCGCATTCGCCTGCTGGAGCATGGCTGCCCTCGCCATGATCCCGCTGTCGGCGTCGAACGCCAGCGGTATTCCACTGGGAAAGACGACGCGGGGCTGCCTCACGACCATCGGTAACGGTGGACTGCTCGGGCAGTGCGGCATCGTCGCCGACACGCGCTACTGGCTGTGGACGGCGATCTTCGCGATCTGCGCCGCGGCGCTCGCCCGGGCGGCGCTGCGGTGGGGCTGGACGGTCCTCGTCATCGGTCTCGGCTTCCTGTCCCTGATGCCGTCGGCGCTGCTCGGGCATTCCTCGGCCGGCGGCAACCACGACCTCGGTACCAACAGCCTGATCCTGCACATCGTGGCCGCCGCGCTCTGGACCGGCGGCCTCGTGGTGGTGCTCGCGTACTGCTTCGCGGGCGGCCGCTGGCGCATGCTCGCGGTCCGTCGCTACTCGCGCGTCGCGTTCTGGTGCTTCCTCGTGGTGGCGGCCAGCGGAGTGATCAACGCGCTCGTCCGGATGAGCGTCGCGCAATTGTTCACCACCACCTACGGACTCGTCGTGGTCGCCAAGTTCGTGGCGCTGCTGATCGCCGGGGGAATGGGTGCGGTGCACCGCAGCCGGACCATCACCGCGCTGGAAGCCACCGACCAGCCGCGGACGTCGTTGTTCGTCCGGCTGGCCGCGGTCGAGACGGTGGTCTTCGCGATCGCCTTCGGGCTGGCCGCCGGACTGTCGCAGACCCCGCCGCCCGTGCTGGCGAGCGCGGACATCAGCCCGACGGAACTGAAGATCGGCTACAAGCTCGACGGTCCCTTCTCGCTGGAGAAGCTCGCCTTCGACTGGCGTTTCGACCTGATCTTCGGGACCTTCGCGATCGTCGCCGCGCTGGTGTATCTCGGCGGCGTGTGGCGGCTGCGCAGGCGTGGCGACGCCTGGCCCGTCGGCCGCACCATCGCGTGGCTGCTGGGGTGCGCGGCGCTGCTGATCGCGACGTCGTCGGGCATGGGCAAGTACGCACCGGCGATGTTCAGCGTTCACATGATGAGCCACATGATGCTCTCGATGCTCGTCCCGGTGCTGATGGTGCTCGGCGCGCCGGTGACGCTCGCGCTGCGGGCCATTCCGCCGGCCGGCCGCGGACAGCCCCCGGGGCCGCGCGAATGGATCCTGTCCGGAATCCACAGCAAGTACTCGCGGTTCATCACCCACCCGGCGATCGCCGTCACCGTCTTCGTGGGCAGCTTCTACGTGCTCTACCTGGGCGGCGTGTTCCAGGCCATCGTCGACAACCATTCGGCGCACCTGCTGATGAATCTGCACTTCCTGATCAGCGGCTATCTCTTTTACTGGCTGGTGATCGGCATCGATCCGGCTCCGCGCCAGATCTCGCCGCCGGCGAAATTCGGTGTGGTCGTGGGATCGCTGCCCTTCCACGCGTTCTTCGGCGTGGCCCTGATGATGACCTCCGCGGTGATCGCCGAGAGCTGGTACAAGAGCCTGGAACTGCCCTGGCACTACGACCTGTTCGGAGATCAGCAGGTCGGCGGCGGCATCGCCTGGGCCACCGGCGAATTCCCGCTCATGCTCGTGATGATCGCGCTCCTGATCCAGTGGCAGCGTTCGGACACGCGGCAGGCCAAACGTTTCGACCGTCGCGAGGACCGGAACGACGACGCCGAGCTGGAGAGCTACAACGCCATGCTGGCGCAGATGAACACGCCCGGCCGGGCCGCGGAGGAGCCGGCGGATCGGGCCGTCGACGACGCCGCCGCGCCCGTCGACGCCGGGCGCGACTAGCGCTTCTCGGCACACCTCGCGGCGTCTTTCAAGACCGTTTCGCGATCTGTGGATGAATCGGCGTGCTCGGCGCGGTTGTCCACAGGGCACCGATCGGGGTCTTCCGGCGGGCAGCCGTCATCGGTGATGGTCAGTGGGTACACGCACCATCGTCGAAGGAGCCGGAGATGTACGAGACCTACACCACGATCACCGGGCGCGTGGTCAGCGACCCGCGCCGCTACCAGACCAGTCACAACGGCGAGGTCGTCTCGTTTCGGGTGGCCTGCTTCTCGCGCCGGCTCGATCGGGAGACGGGGCAGTGGTCGGACGGCGCGGCGCTCTACCTGACCGTCGTCTGCTGGCGCCGGCTGGCCGCGTCGGTCGCCGACGTGGTGCGGCGCGGTTCGCAGATCATCGCCCACGGCCAGCTGCGCACCAACGAGTACGTGGGCTCCGACGGCGTCAAGCGCTCGGATCTGGAGATGGTCGCCGTCGCCCTGGGGCTCGACCTGGGACACCACCAGCCCGACGATCGGGGTCCGCTCCCCGGTGCGGATGCGCAGTCGGCCCCGGCCGACGAGCGCGCGGAGGAGAAGCCGCTGGTCTCGGTGGTGCCGACCGGGCCCGAACCGGCGGCGGACTCCGCCGTCGCCGGCGCGTCGTGGCCGTGAGCGGCTCGCGCCGATGTCAGGAGAAGATGCGCGCGGAGATCTCGGCGAATTCGCTGTCGGTCAGGACGCCGGCCGACCGCAGCGAGGTCAGCGCGACCATCAGGTCGTGCGCACCGCCGCCGGGCGCCGGGGCGGGTGCCGACGGCGGCATGGGCGCGGCCGGTGTCGCGGGCGCGGCCGGTGTCGCGGGGACGCCGGCGGCTGCGGCGTCCTGCGCGGCCCAGCGGGTCTGCTGACGGCGCTGAACGCGTCCGTGCACCGAACTCGCGACGGCGACCTTGGCGGCGGTCTTCAGCAGTCCCATCGTCAGTTCTCCTCGATGCGGTCCAGCGTGTCGACCAGGTCGGCGACCTCGATCGGTCCCTCGGACAGGATCGATCCGGACTCGCCGGTCCAGGTGGCGATGACGTCGATCAGGGTGCGGTCCTCCCAGACGACGATCACCGCGACGCTGTCGTTGGCCATGGTGGCGCCGACCGCGGCGATGTCGTCACCGTCGATCAGTTCCGAGGCGGATGCGGCGAAGGCCGGTGCTCCGACGTCGGCCGCCCGCACCCAGGACACGACGCCCGCGTCGTCCTTCCGGACGAACTCGAGATCGAGGATGTCGATGCGGCCCGACTCGTCGAGTGCGCGAAGCGCGTCGAGCCCACGGGTGGGGATGGTGGCACCGGGGAAACCGGCGACGAGATGGCTGACGGGGCCGAGGTCGGCGTCGAAGATCATGCGGTCACGTCGCTTCGGTCGTCGTGCCGGGTGCTACGCGGCGGCGGGCAGCGGGTGCCAGCGCGTGTAGGCGCTGCGCGCGTGGACCAGCATGGTCTGGCTGTGGTACTCCACCTGGTGTGCGACGGCGGTGCGGGTCCAGGCCATCAGGCGCGCGGAGAAGAGGCTCGCGCGGTGCAGCTGACGACGGAGGAAGCTGGTGACGCGGTGGGCCCAGGTGAACTCGGTGGCCAGCACGGCCAGGCCGAGGAAGAGGGTCACCCAACCGGGCCCGGGGATCGGCAGCGGGATCATCACCAGACCCGCGGCCATCATCACGGCTCCGACCACACCGACGACGATCCGGTAGACCTGGTTCAGAACGGGACGCTGACGAATGATGTAGCGCTGCCGTCGGTGCCAGATCTTGAGACGCAGTCGCATGCGGGTCGCCCTCCGGATGGGTTCTCGTTCGCCGGAATCTCCGGCAACGACCCTCAATCTACGGGGAATCCCTGAGTAACCAGTGAGATACGCGCGGTCCTGAATGAACTCTCAGGAACAGGTCCCGAACTCTCAGCGAGTTCGGGACCTGCGGCCCTGGTGTCATCGTGGGGCCGGGGCCCCGGTCTCACTCCGGCTGGGCGTGCAGCGTGAACATCGCCCAGACCTCCTTCTGGTCCTCGGCCCACGGGTCGTACACGAACGGGGCGTGCCGCAGCGGCAACCCGGCCTGGCGGGGCGTCCGGTCGGCCTTGTACCCGTTGCACTCCCGGCACGCGGCGACCAGATTGCCGTAGCTGCTCGCGCCGCCCTTCGACTTGGGCACGATGTGATCGACCGTATCGGCGGGTCCATCGCAGTACGCGCAGATCCACTGGTCGCGCCGCAGAATGGTGTCGGCCGACGCGTGCGAGTCCATCGACTTGCCGGCGTACGGGCGGTACGCGTCACCGCGGATGGCGACCACCTGGTGGACCGGCTGCACCAGCGACGGGGACCGGACCACGCGGACGAGGGGAGTGCCCTCCACGTTCCGGGCGACGCCGGTGGTCAGCAGCACGGTGGCGCGCCGCCACGTGACCCGGGCCAGAATCTGCAGGCCCGCATTGGTGACGAAGATCGTCATGGTCGTGCCTCCCTCCGGATTCTCATCGAGGCACCGTGCTTCGATCGTGGCAAACCTGGACGACGGTAAGCGAGAGGCGCGGCGACCGTCGAGTGAATTTATCGTCCGGCAGCCGACCTCTACACTGGAAGGCTGTTGTGACCGAGATCTGCGTGAATAGAAAGTTGTGGCGTTGGCTGAGTTCATTTACACCATGAAGAAGGTGCGCAAGGCGCACGGCGACAAGGTCATCCTCGACGACGTCACGATGTCGTTCTACCCCGGCGCCAAGATCGGTGTGGTGGGGCCGAACGGCGCGGGTAAGTCGTCGATCCTGAAGATCATGGCCGGGCTCGATCAGCCCAGCAACGGCGATGCGTTCCTCGATCCGGAGGCGACCGTCGGGATCCTCTTGCAGGAGCCGCCGCTCAACGAGGAGAAGACCGTCAAGGAGAACGTGCTCGAGGGCATGGGCGAGATCGCCGTGAAGCTCGCGCGCTACAACGAGATCGCCGAGCTGATGGCGACCGACTACTCCGACGAGCTCATGGAGGAGATGGGCAAGCTCCAAGAAGACCTGGACAACGCCGACGCCTGGGACCTCGACAGTCAGATCGAGCAGGCCATGGACGCCCTGCGCTGCCCGCCGGGGGACTCGCCGGTCACCCACCTGTCCGGTGGTGAGCGGCGTCGCGTGGCCCTCTGCAAACTGCTGCTCAGCAAGCCCGACCTGCTGCTGCTCGACGAGCCCACCAACCACCTCGACGCCGAGTCGGTGCTGTGGCTGGAGCAGTTCCTGTCGAACTACCCCGGCGCCGTCCTGGCGGTGACCCACGACCGGTACTTCCTCGATCACGTCGCCCAGTGGATCTGCGAGGTGGACCGCGGCAAGCTGCACCCGTATGAGGGCAACTACTCCACCTACCTGGAGAAGAAGGCCGAGCGTCTGGAGGTGCAGGGCAAGAAGGACCAGAAGCTGCAGAAGCGCCTCAAGGAGGAGCTCGCCTGGGTCCGCTCGGGTGCCAAGGCCCGGCAGACCAAGAACAAGGCGCGTCTGGCCCGGTACGACGAGATGGCGGCCGAGGCAGAGAAGCACCGCAAGCTCGACTTCGAGGAGATCCAGATCCCGACGCCGCCGCGCCTGGGCAACGTGGTGGTCGAGGTGGAGCACCTGGACAAGGGCTTCGACGGGCGCGTGCTGATCGACGACCTGTCGTTCACGCTGCCGCGCAACGGCATCGTCGGCGTCATCGGACCGAACGGTGTCGGTAAGACCACGCTGTTCAAGACGATCGTCGGCCTGGAGAGCCCGGATTCGGGCACCGTGAAGGTGGGCGAGACGGTCAAGCTCAGCTACGTCGACCAGAACCGCGCCAACATCGACCCCAAGAAGTCGGTGTGGGAGGTCGTGTCCGACGGCCTGGACTACATCGAGGTCGGCCAGAACGAGATGCCCTCGCGCGCCTACCTGAGCGCCTTCGGCTTCAAGGGTTCCGACCAGCAGAAGCCGTCGGAGGTGCTCTCCGGCGGTGAGCGCAACCGGCTCAACCTGGCGCTGACCCTCAAGGAGGGCGGCAACCTGATCCTCCTCGACGAGCCGACCAACGACCTCGACGTCGAGACCCTGAGCTCGCTGGAGAACGCGCTCGAGCAGTTCCCCGGCTGCGCCGTGGTGATCTCGCACGATCGCTGGTTCCTGGACCGCACCTGCACCCACATCCTCGCCTGGGAAGGCAACGTGGAGGAGGGCAAGTGGTTCTGGTTCGAGGGCAACTTCGAGGCCTACGAGGCCAACAAGGTGGAGCGCCTCGGCGCCGAGGCCGCCCGGCCGCACCGGGTGACGCACCGGAAGCTGACGCGCGACTGAGGCCACCGTCCCGGGCCGAGTGCCGCCAATCCGGGCGACCGATCGGGTCCGGCATGGTGCAATGTGTGTCAGATTCCCGTGAATCTGTGCCACCGCGGGTGCTGTGGTCGGTATAGGGCCTCGAAGAAGGCTAGCCTGCCTAAATAGCTCCGGTTTCAGCCGGAGACGTGTTGGGCTGCCCGAAGCGGGCACGACGAAGGACATGGATTGTTCAAGCGGAAGAGTGACCGACCCAAGAAGGTCCGGCAGACGCGACCGAAGATCTTCGCGGCCTCGCTGATCGCGGGCCTCGCGATCACCGGGGCGATGGGGCTCGGCATGGCGCGCGGCGAGGTGCCGATCCAGATGGGCATCTCCGGCCAGAACTTCCAGGCCACCGTCTCGAAGCTGGAGGGGTCTCAGGTCGCGGTGTATCCGCGCACCCTGGGCACAGTGAAGAACGGGCGGGTCCAGACGGTCGTGGTCACCATGGGTCAGGCGACGCTGAGCGATCTGTGCCTGGCGATGTCCGCGCCGGACCTGCCCTTCGTCGGCACCGTCACCATGATCATCAAGGCGCCCGGGGCCAGCACCAAGGCGACCAACATGATGATGGACGTCGACGGCCTCGGCGCCGACATGACGCTGGAGCACGCCGTCGTCGGTTCGGCGCAGCCGGCCCGTGACGCACTGTCGTCGCAGCTGGCGACCGCGATCGCCGCGCCGGCGGCGTCCATCCTCGGTGTCGACGCCAACGTGATGGCCATGCGCGCCGACACGTTGTCGGTATCGAATGCCAAGGTCAGCGTCACTCGCGGAGCCACGAAGTGCTGATCGTCGCCCTTGGTGGGAGGGGGCGACGATGAAGGACGGACTGCGGCGGTTACGGGAGTGGACGCGGCACCGGCCGACGTCGGGCGGCATCTGCCTGGTGATCTCGGCGATCTTCATCTCGCTGCCGTCACTCAACGGATTCCGGATCGGCGACATGATCCTGACCGTGTCGACCATCTCCGGCATCTCGACGGTATGGCTGGCGGTGCTGATGGCACTGTGCGCGGTGTCGTCGCTGCTCTGGCTGCACACGCGCGTCCTGGCGGGCCTGTCGGCGATGGTGATCGCGCTGGTCGCGTTCCCCGCCGCGAACTTCGGCGGCTACGTGCTGGGCACGCTGTTCGGCATCGTCGGCGCATCGCTGGTGCTCGCGTGGCGGCCGCTGCCGGCCGCCGGGGAGGCAGCGGCCGACGAGGAGGGGGCCGAGACGAGCCCGGAGCCGGCGACGGTCGACGCGGAGGCGCCGGCCGAGCCGGAGACGGCAGTGATCGAGCCCGTGCCGGCGCCCGAGCCGGGCGCCACCGAGACCACCGCGCCGCTGCCGGTCGTCGACGACGGCCGTCTCGGCGCACATCGGGCTCCGACCGATCGGGAAACGATTGACCCCCGATGATCCCGCCCAGGGCCTCGACCGGCGCACGGTAGCCGCGTGGCGCGCGCGCATCGGCGCCGGTGAGGACCTTGGGGACGACTCCACGCGGTACCTTCTCCGGCGCGGCCGGAGCGGCCTGGACGACTATCTGCGGACCTTCACGGTCACGGCCGACTCGGCCTCCGGATTCGCCGAGTACCTGTACTGGCGGCCGCTGACACAGTTGCTGACGTTCTCGCTGCTGCGGACCCCGTGCGCCACCGTCCGCACGCCCGAACGCGTCCGCGAGTACCGGTCCGACTTCGTTCTGGTCGGCACCCAGACGCTGCCGGGCGGCGGGGTGGTCGAGGCGGGCGGACGGCGCTACCACTACGACCATCCGCGTCATCTCGTGGTGATCCACAACGACGAGCCGTTCCGGCAGGAGTCGTTCACGACCGCGGATCTGGCCGGTATCTGGGTGCCGACGGACCTGCTCGGACGCCGGTCCGGACAGGACTGGTCGATGGTCCCGCTGGTCGATTCCTCGCCGCTGGCGCGGGCGACCGCGGCGTTCGTCACCCGGTTCGCGAACGACGTCGCCGCGCGTCGTGCGTCCATCGACATCGACGGCGAGCACGCGGTGGCCGAACTGGTTCGCGCGGCCCTGAGTCAGCACCGTGACGACTCGTTCCGCGCCGTGGACAGCGACCTGTACCTGCGTGAGATCACCCGGTCCCTGATCGATCAGAACTACCGGGATCCGGAGTTCTCCCCGGATTCGATCGCCCGCATGCTGTATGTGAGCAGTCGGCACATGTACCGGTACTTCGCCGGGGCGGAGGAATCGCCGACCACCCTGATCGCGCGCCGCCGTCTCGCACACGCCCGCGAACTGCTCGCGTGCCATCCCCGGATGTCGCTGGGCGAGGTGGCCGCCGATTCCGGTTTCGCGTCGCCCGGCACGTTCACCAAACGATTCCGGACGGAGTACGGAATGACGCCGAGCGCGTACCGCAAGGCCGTGCAGGCCGGCGAGATCGACTCGGAACCGTCCCGCCCCGAGTCGGGTGACCCCGATGACTAGCGCTCCCGCGATGCGGTCTCCGCTGATTCTGCGCGGACGCGGTGGGATGGTCGGGCATCCGTCGTTCGACCGGATCGATGCCGACCATCCGCTGGGCTTCGAGGCGACGGTGCAGCGCGCCCAGTTGTCGACGCTCGACGTGCAGGTGACCGATCTGACGCCGTGCACCGTCGAACGCACGACGCACACCGGCCGCGCCGCGATGGAGGTGCTGGTCGCCGTCGCCGACACGCCGTCGACGGTCCGGGTGACCGGCCTCGGACGGGAGATCGCCTGCGGTGCGGGTCAATTGGTGCTCGTCATGGCCGACCAGCCGGTCACCTGGACGTTCCCGGCCTCGGCCCGGCTGACCACGGTCGCCGTGCCGGTCGTGGTGCTGGCCGAACTCGGCGTCCGGCTCGTCACGCACCGGGTGATGGCCGTCGCCGAGTCCGCGCTCGGACGCGCCACCGCCGAGTTCGTGCAGCAGTTCGCGCGGGACGCGGTGGACTGCCCGCAGCGGATCAAGACCGGTGCCGAGCGGACGGTGATCGGGCTGATCTGCGGTGCCGTCGAGGTCGGCGAGCTGGATACCGGCTCCTCGGAGGTCGCCGAGGCCGCCCGGATTCGCACCCGGGTGATCGAGATGATCGACCGGGACTTCGCCCAGGCGTCGCTCACGGTGGATGCGATCGCGGCCAGTCTCGCGATGAGCCGCCGCCATCTCTACCGGTACTTCGAGTCGGACTCGGAGACCGTCGCGGAGTTGATCGCGGCCCGACGTCTGGAGCACGTGTGCACGCTGCTGCGCAGGCCCGCGCAGGCGACGATGGAGGAGATCTCGGCGTCGTCCGGATTCACCTGCACCGGCACGATGCGCCGCCGTTTCCTGGCCCGCTACGGCATGACGCCGCGCGACTACCAGCGGCAGTGGCAGAGCGCGGTCGACATCGCGGCGCGGGTGGAAAAGCCCTCGACGTACGCGCTGGCTGACCGGCCGTCACGCCCCGTCGCCGGGCTCCACGAAGCGTCCTGAACGCCGTCCGGATGGACGGCCGGAGCGGCCTCGCCGATCACCTGATGCCCCGCCGTCGCGGACGTTAGGGTCGTGTGGAAGGAGGCGATGATGATCGACGAGGGTGGTGACCGGATCCCCGGTCGGCTGGTGTCCGGAGCGTTGCTCCGTTACGGCGGGGTGGAGGTCGACCGAGACCGGTTGATCCGTCACCTGGCGCTGGCGGCCATCCGAGAACCCGGGCGATTCCTGGTCGGCGTCACCCGCCTGGACGGCGGTGTGCTGGAGATTCAGGTGGTCGCCGCCGATGCGCCGCTGCTGGTCGAGTCGGTCCTCACCGTGATCGACGGCGCCGGCCTGACCGTCGCGGGCATCGATCATCCGATCATGCCGGTCTGGCGTGACGGCGACGGCCGGCTCGCCGGGATAGGGGACGAGTCCGCCGAGGGCGGCGCCCGGTACGACGAGTCGTGGATCAGCGTGCGCGCGTTCGCCTCGGTGGCGTGCGACCCGGACACGATCCGCGCCGCGGTGATCGATGCGGTCGGCGTGCACGCCGCCGTGACGCGCGACGGCGAGGCGATCCGGGCGGCTCTCGCCGGGCTTGCCGATGCGACGATCGCCCCGGCGGCCGATCGCGACGAGTACCGGGATCTGATCGAGTGGATCGCCGGGGACTCCAACTTCCATCTCGTCGGGTACGCGCGCGGTGACGGCGGTGCCGGGCTCGGCGTCTGGGCGCAGCCGCAGACCATCCGCCTGCAGCCGCTCGCCGATCCGGGACCGCGGCCGGTGATCGACCGGGTGTACCTGGAGACCGGGGTGCTGCGCACCCGGTATCCGCTGGTGCTGCGGTTCTTCGACGGTGCGGTGGAGCACCAGTTCGTCGGCATGTTCACCTCGATCGGGCTGTACCAGTCGGTCCGGGAGATCCCGGTGGTCCGCACCGTCGTGCGCGGTGTTCTGAGGTCGCTGGGGCTGGAACAGGATTCGTACGGCGGTCTGGCGGTGATCGAACTGCTGCAGACCTACCCGCTGGTGGGACTCTTCGGGTCGACCGTGGCGGAGACCGCGCGCCGCGTCCAGGAGCTGCTGACCGCGAATCTGGAACGGAGCAGCCGATTCTTCGCCCGGCTGTGCCACGACGGGCATACCGTCAGCGCGATCGCCTTCCTGCCGCGCGACCGATACTCGACCGATGTGCGTTCGGCGATCATCGAGTTCACCGAACGTGAACTCGGTGGATCCGCGTCGGAGTTCGCGACGCGGCTGTCCGACAGCCCGCTCGCGCAGTTGCAGATCATGATGAAGACCCGCGGGCCGGTCGGCGGCGATCTCGGCATCGGCACGCAGACCCATGAGCGTCTCGACGAGCTGCTGCGCGGTGCGGTCCGGACCTGGGAAGACGACGTGCGGGCGCTGTCCGGCGCGTCGCCGGTGGTGTCCGGACTGCTGCCGGGAATCTCCAGCAGCTACCGCGAGGAGCGGGATCCGGCGCGGGCGGCGTTCGATCTGCCGATCGCCGCGGGACTCGCCGCCGACGACGTGCACGTGGTCCTGCGCAGCGCCGACGCGCTGCCGTGGACGTTCACCCTCTACCTCGCCGGCCGGGACGCCGCGCTGACCGATGTGCTGCCGATGCTCGCCAGCCTCGGGCTGACGGTGCTCGACGAGCATCCGTACCGCATCGACCGCGCCGACGGCCTCGGCGTCCGCATCTACGAGTTCGCCGTCCAGCCCGCGTCGCATCTGACCTCGGTCGGCGGAACCGGTCACGAGGAGCGGGTCGCCGAGGCGTTCGGGAGCATGTGGGCCGGCCGCACCGAGATCGACCGGCTCAACGAGCTGGTCCTCGGGGCCGGGCTGACCACGCGCGAGGTCTCGGTGCTGCGCATGTACGCGCGGTATCTCAAACAGTGCGGCTTCCCGGGCAGCATCGGGCACTTCGCCGACGTGCTCGGCGAGTACAGCGGGGTGGCGCGCGCCCTCGTCGGGCTCTTCCGGGCGAGCTTCGACCCGGCCGTCCGCTCGGCGGATCGGCCACGGCTGGTCGACGACGCCGGGACCCGGCTCGACGACGAACTCGCGGACGTGCTCAGCCTGGACGCCGACCGGGTGCTCTCGTCGCTGGCCCGCGCGATCCGGGCGACGCTGCGCACCAACTGGTTCCGCGGCGACGATGCCGCGGCGTCGGCCCTCGACGCCGAGTTCGCGCCCACCGTCGCGATCAAGATCGCGACGCGCGATCTGCCGCTGGCGCCCGCGCCGCGGCCGGAATTCGAGATCTTCGTCCACTCGCCGCGCGTCGAGGGCGTGCATCTGCGTTTCGGCGGCGTCGCCCGCGGCGGCTGCCGCTGGTCGGATCGCCGGGACGACTTCCGCACCGAGATCCTGGGCCTGGTCAAGGCACAGGCGGTGAAGAACGCGGTGATCGTGCCCGCCGGCGCCAAGGGCGGATTCGTGGTCCGCCGCCCACCGGCACCGACCGGTGACGCGGCCGCCGACCGGGCGGCGCACCAGGCCGAGGGCGTCGCCTGCTACCGCGCTTTCGTCGCCGCGCTGATCCAGCTGACCGACGATCTCGACCACGAGACCGGCGCCGTGGTGGCGCCGGCCGGTGTCGTGCGGCGTGACGGCGACGATCCCTACCTGGTGATGGCGGCGGACAAGGGCACCGCCAGCTTCTCCGACACCGCCAACGCGATCGCCGCGCACTACGGCTTCTGGCTCGGCGACGCGTTCGCCTCCGGCGGCTCGGTCGGCTACGACCACAAGGCGATGGGCATCACCGCGCGCGGTGCGTGGGAAGCGGTCAAGCGGCACTTCCGCGAGATGGGCATCGACACCCAGACCGAGGAGTTCACCGCGGTGGGCGTCGGCGACATGAGCGGTGACGTCTTCGGCAACGGCATGCTGGCATCGGAATGCACCCGCCTGGTGGCGGCCTTCGACCACCGGCACATCTTCGTCGACCCGGACCCCGACGCCGCCGTCTCCTACGCCGAGCGTGCGCGGCTCTTCGCGCTGCCGCGGTCGTCGTGGGCGGACTACCGGGCCGCCCTCATCAGTGCCGGCGGCGGCGTCTGGTCGCGCGAGCTGAAGTCGATCCCGGTGAGCCCCCAGATACGACGGGCGCTCGGACTCGGCGACGAGATCACCGAACTCGCGCCGCCCGAACTGATCCGCGCGATCCTGCGGGCCCCGGTCGATCTGCTGTTCAACGGCGGCATCGGTACCTATATCCGGGCCTCCGATGAAGCCGACTCGGCCGTCGGTGACAAGGCGAACGACGCCGTCCGGATCAGCGCCGACACGCTGCGCGTCAAGGTGGTCGGCGAGGGCGGCAACCTCGGCGTCACCGAGCGCGGGCGCGTGGAAGCGGATCTGTCGGGTGTGCGGATCAACACCGATGCGATGGACAACTCGGCCGGCGTCGACTGCTCCGACCACGAGGTGAACATCAAGATCCTGCTCGACTCGCAGATCTCGGCCGGCGTCCTCGATCCCGCCGAGCGGACCGGGCTGCTGGAATCGATGACCGACGAGGTGGCCCGGCTGGTGCTCGCCGACAACATCGCGCAGAACGCCGAACTCGGTCTCGCCCGCGGTCGCGCCGAGGCCGAGACCGACCTGCACGAGCGGCTGCTGGCCCAGCTCGCCGCCGACGGCGTCGACCTCGAGCTGGAGACCCTGCCCACCCCGCGGGCCCTGCGCAGACGTCGCGCGGGCGAACTCGGCCGCGGTCTGACCAGCCCGGAACTGGCGACCGTGATGGCGCACGTCAAGCTCGGTGCCAAGGCCGAACTGATCACCACCACGCTGCTCGACGGCGAGGTCTTCGACGAACTGGTGTCCGCCTACTTCCCGGAGCCGCTGCGCAGCCGGTTCTCCGACGGAATCGGCACCCACCGGCTGCGTCGCGAGATCGCGGCCACCTGCCTGGTGAACAAGATCGTCGACGACGGCGGCATGTCGTACCTGTTCCGGATGACCGAGGCCACCACCGCGACCGTCGAGGAGGCGGCCCGCGCGTACGCGGCGACCGCCGAGGTCTTCGGGCTGGGCGCCCAGATCGCGCGGCTGCGCGCCGCCGGACTCGACGCGGCACTGCTCGACGACATGACCGCGACCGAGCGGACGCTGCTGAACCGGTCGTCGCGCTGGTTCCTGGAGCACCGGCCGCAGCCGCTCGCCATCGCCGCCGAGGTGCGGCGCTATCGCGACATCGGCGGTCTCACTCCGTTCATCGACGAGTGGGCGCGGCCCACCATCGCCGGAGCCATCGACGCGATGGCCGCCGACTTCGTCCGCCGCGGGGCCGAACCCGGGCTGGCGCGGGCGGTGGCCCGCGCGCCGTACCGGCTCCACCTGCTCGACGTCGCCGACCTCGCGGAGATCGCCGACCGGGATCTGGACGAGGTGGGCGACCTGGCCTTCGCCGTGCTCGAGCACTTCGCGCTGGACGAACTGCTCGACGCGGTGAACGATCAGGAACGCGTCGACCGCTGGCATCTGCTGGCCCGGCTGGCCCTGCGCGACGACCTGCACTCGCTGGTGCGCAGCCTGACGCTGGCGATCCTGCAGCTGTCCGAGCCGGGGGAGAGCGCCGAGACCAAGATCGCCGACTGGGAGTCGTCGCGCAGCACCACGCTGGCGCGCGTCCGCGCCACGGTCGACGGTGTGAAGTCGACCCCGGAACCCGGGATCGCCGGGCTGACGGTGGCGGTACGCGCGTTGCGTAGTCTGGTGTGATGACCGAAAACACCGACACCAGAAGACTTTTCGAGGACGAGGGCCATCGGACTCCGGACGGTTACGTGGTGCAGGTGCCGGTCCGCTGGTCGGACATGGACGTGTTCGCGCACATCAACCACGCCCGGATGGTGACGCTGCTGGAAGAGGCGCGGATCCCGTGGCTCTTCTACGACGACAAGCCGACGCACCCGCTGCGCAAGGGCTGCCTGGTCGCCGATCTGCACGTGAAGTATCAGGGCCAGATCCGCCACGACGAGTCGCCGATCTCGGTGACCATGTTCGTCGAGCGGGTCCGCGCGGTCGACTTCACCGTCGGCTACGAGGTGCGCCCGCACGGCGCCGCACCCGACAGCAAGCCCGCGGTGGTGGCCAGCACCCAGCTGGTGTCGTTCGACATCGACACCCAGCGCCCCCGCCGGTTGCCGGCCGCGGAGAAGGACTACCTGCTCTCGTTTCTGAGGGAGTCGTGACCGGCCGGGGCCTGTACCCCGTCTCGGCCGCCGACCGAGGGGACGCCGCGGCCTTCGTCGCCCGCGCCGCACGCCTCGACGACTCCGGGGTGATCCGGCTGAAACAGCGCGGCGACGGCCGCACCGGTCTCTGGACGCGGACCGGGTTCGACGTCCTGGCCACCCGCTCGGTGTTCGGCACCGTGGAACCGTCCGACGTGGTCGCCGACGTCGCCGCGATGGCCGCGTCCCTCGCCGGTGACGACGAGCCCGTCGCGCTCGGCTTCGCGCTGCCCGCCGCGTGGCGCGGCGCCCTGCCGGCGCCCGACGGCTACACCCACCTGGACGATGTACCGGCGCGTGAGCTGATCGCGCTGGCGCGCAAAGGCACCCGGGTCGCGCGCGACGAGTCGGGCGCGCTCGGCCCGGCGTCGTCGCTGCTCGATCAGGAGGTGATCACGGTGACCTCCGACGCGCAGCCCGAGGCGAGCGCCGGCCTCACCATGCGGGCGGTGTTCGCGCTGACCGCCATGGGCTTCGTCCGCGACGCCGCGGGCCACGAGATCACCGAGGACTCTCCGCTCGATGCGATCGCGGCCGGGGAGCCCGTCCGGGTGCGGACCTCGCCGTCGTGGACGCGCATCGACGCGCGCTTCGGCTCGGTCTACCAGCGCAGCGCGACCCTGGGCGTGTCGGTGCTCTGAGGGGGCTGTGCGCCGGTCCGTCAGACCAGCCAGGCGGCGGAGTTCGGCGCGAGCATGCCGTCCACCAGCGGGAGGCTGACCAGCAGGATCTGGCCGTGGGGGAGCGGCACCGGGGAATTGGTGGTGTTGAGCGCGCAGATCAACCCGCCGGGGCGGCGGAACGCCAGGCAGCCGTCCGGCGCCTGGTACCAGTCGACGCCCGGGCCGCTGAACTCCGGCCGCACATAGCGCAGCTCGATCGCCTGCCGGTACAGCGACAGCGTCGAGAAGACGTCCTCGAGCTGGCGCTCGACGGTGAACCGGCCCCAGTCGTCGGGCATCGGGAGCCAGGTGTGCGGGTTGGCACTGAACCCGTACGGCGCCTCGTCACCCTCCCAGGGCAGCGGCACCCGGCAGCCGTCGCGGCCGCGTTCGGTGTGCCCGGAGCGTTCCCACACCGGGTCGACCAGTGCCTCGTCCGGCAGGTCGACGTTGGGCAGGCCGAGTTCGGCGCCGTTGTAGATGAACACGGTGCCCGGCAGCGCCAACTCGACCAGCGCCATCGCGCGGGCCCGGGCGATCCCGATGCCGAGCGCGTTCTCCTGCTCGTCGAGCGGTGCGTCCGCGGTCACCTCCGGGCGGTAGCGGGTCACCTCGCGGACCACGTCGTGGTTCGACAGCGTCCAGGTCGGCACCGCGCCGACGCCGCCCGCCGCGGCGAGCGATTCGTCGATCGCGGCGCGGATCGCGGCGACGTCGAACCCGGCGGTGGCCAGCGCGAAGTTGAAGCCGAGGTGCAGTTCATCGGGCCGCACGTACTTGGCGAACTCGTCGGGCGACTCCACCCAGACCTCACCGACGTTCGCGGTGCCCGGGTACCGGTCCATCACCGCGCGGATACGGCGGTGGATGTCGTGCACGGCGTCGTTGTTGAATCGCGGATCGTCGTCGGTGTGCTTGAGGATCACCGCCGGCGCCGCCAGATCCGGCAGCCCGGGGGCCTTCGCCATGCCGTGGGCCACGTCGATCCGGAAGCCGTCGATGCCGCGGTCGAGCCAGAACCTCATGGTCTCCTCGAGGTCCGCCATCACCTCGGGGTTCTCCCAGTTCAGATCCGGCTGCGCGGGCGCGAAGAGGTGCAGGTACCACTCGCCGAGACTGCCGTCGGCCTCCCGGATACGGCTCCACGCGGGACCGCCGAACACGCTGGTCCAGTTGTTCGGCGGCACTTCGCCGTGCTCGCCGCGGCCCGGCCGGAAGATGTACCGGTCGCGCTGCGGGCTGCCCGGACCGGCCGCCAGCGCCGCCGCAAACCAGGCGTGCTGATTGCTGGTGTGGTTGGGGACCAGGTCCATCGTGACGCGGATGTCACGGTCGTGGGCCTCGGCGATGAGCTGGTCGAACGTCGCCAGATCGCCGAACAGCGGATCGATGTCGCGCGGATCGGACACGTCGTACCCGTGGTCGGCCATCGGCGACCGCATGATCGGGGAGAGCCAGATCGCGTCGACACCGAGGAGCTCGAGGTAGCCGAGTTTGTCGATCACCCCGGCGAGGTCGCCGACGCCGTCGCCGGACAGGTCCGAGAACGACCGCGGATAGACCTGGTAGACGACAGCGTTGCGCCACCAGTCGGGGTTCACGAGCGAGTCGGTGTCTTGCGTCACGCGGGCAATTCTGTCACACGGGGCTGTTCATCAAGGAGTGCGCCGCGGCGTGGAAGTACTCGGTCATTCGCGCGCGATGCTCGTCGTCGAGCACATCGGCGGGGATCGACGCGACCGCGATGTCCATGCAGCGCAGCCAGGCGTCGCGTTCGAGGGGACCCACCTTGTACGGGATGTGCCGCATCCGCAGCCGCGGGTGGCCGCGCTGATCGGAGTAGGTGTGCGGGCCGCCCCAGTACTGTTCCAGGAACATCCGCAGGCGTTCCTCGGCGCCCGTCAGGTCCGGATACTCCGGATACATCGGCGCGAGCAGCTCGTCGCGGGCGACCTCTTCGTAGAACCTCTTGGTGATCGCGCGGAAGGTCTCTTCGCCGCCGACTTGCTCGTAAAAGGTGCTCACGATGTCCATTGTTCCCCATCTACGACGCGCTGTAGGCCCTCCGCGCACGCGGCGGGGCCAGGTGGGTTAAATTAGATCCGAACCAAGGCGGTCCGCATCCCGCGGGTCGCGTGCGCCTCGCGACGCGAGGCGCTCATCGAAAGGCTGACAGTGGATAGCGTTGTCGCACCCATCGGGTTGACCGTGATCATTCTGGTCTTGATCGCCATCGCGGGATGTGTGATCTCGATGCTCTTCTCCCACGGCGTCAAGCGCCCGAAGGTCCCCGAGTACACCCTGGACCAGGAATGGACCCGCGGACCTGCGCTGTTCAGCGCGACCGAGATCGAGCCCATGGCCCTGCCTCGCCATTTCGAGCCGGCCGACACCGAGGGAGGGTACGCCAGTGCCAAGTGGTGACCACAACCAGATCGCCCAGCAGAGCTCCGGGGTCCTGAACCTCCTCGGCGCCCGCAACGAAGAGGGCCTGCCGTACGGCTCCGCCGTCACCGCGAGTGGCCGGATCTCCGCCGCGCTGTTCCCCGGCGACGGCTTCGACACCCCGCCGTTCACCCGCGACGAGCTGATCGCGCTCGACGAGGCGCTCACCGACGCGAGCAACCTCGCCGAGGTCCGCTTCTCGGTGTACATCGGCGACCTGGACGGCGACGTGGCCACCGCGGCCCGCGCCATCCTCGCGCAGGCGCCCGAGCCGGCCCACGGCGCACTGGTCGCCGTCTCGCCGAACACCCACGACGTCGTCGTGGTCTCGGGCTCCGAGGTGGCCGGCCGCGTCAACGACCGTGTCGCCGAGCTCGGGGTGACCGCCGCCGTGTCGGCGTTCCGCCACAACCAGCTGATCGACGGCCTGGTCTCGGCCCTGCGCGTGATGGCCACCGCCGTCGCCCGCCCCTGAGGTCAGCGGAGAAGATCCACGCGTAAAGGCGGCCACCCCGGACGGGGTGGCCGCCTTTCTCTGTGCTCGCTTCTGCCCGCTTTTGCGTGAAACGGAACCGGCCGGGCTCCCGGAACGTCTAAATATGGACGGGGGAGGGATAGCCATGGGGGATGTGGAGTCGATCGAGTACGTCTGGCGTGATCGTGCCCGGGTCGCGAGCGAGGCGGCGGACGAGCTGGAGGACTTGGCCAATCAGCTCAGTACGACGATGGTTCGCAATTCCTTCGGTGTCGGGTGTGTCGAGGGGGACGTACTCTTCGGTCGGCTGTGCGCGATCCGGGACTCGACGGTCACGGCGTTTCACACGCAAGCGACCCGGGCACGCGAGGTGGCGGATCGTTGCCTGGCGGCGGCCGCGGCGTATGAGGCGGCCGACGGCGCCTCCGCAGCCGAAGTCGGGACGTCCTGATGAGCGGCGGTGCTCAATTCTTGCGGATGGTCGTGCTCGCGGCGGTCTTGTTCGTGGCGGCTACCGGATGCGGTGAGAGCCGCCACTCGGTCAGGAGTCCGCGAGCCACCCGCGATTCGGCCGTAGATGAGATTCGGCAGCGCGACGCGCAGGGGCGGTTGTTGCCGTTCACGACGGTGTTTCGGCACAGATGGAACTCTGCCAACGATGGGACGCCCTACGAGCCGTGCACTGCTCTCGACTCGGCGGGCTTGGTTGCCCTCGGCGTCGAGCCACAGAGTGTGAAGGATGTGGCCGGTACTGACGGGCAGACGGCACGCGGTTGCATGTGGCGGTACGGCACCGCGACCGCTGGACGCGGCTGGGCGGTTGTCCAGGCGGTCGGCAATTCACCAAGCTTGGCAGCCGACAAGCGCAAGCGCCATATCGAGACAGACCTGTGGCTGCCCGATCTCGTCATCGACGGTCGCGTTGTCGGCCTTCACCAGAGTGCACTCGGCGGCACCTGTGATACCTATGTCCAGTCCGGCAAGGCGGCCGTGAGCACGCTCGTGTCGGTATCGGATCCCGAGGCCACGCTCGACGAGATATGCGAGCGAGCCCTGGCCTTCACGCGCGCGACCATCGGTCAGATGCCCCCGTGACCTGCCCCATGACCCTCCCGAGCGGCCCGCCTCTCACTCCCCAGAACGAGACCCCCGGGATCCGTTGCCCGATACGAGCAACAGATCCCGGGGTTTCGCTGGGTACCGGGGTCGGGGCCGGGGTCAGGTGGCGTCGTGGGTGCGGGCCTTCAGGGAGCGTTCCACGCCGGCACGACCCTCCAGGATCAGTCGTTCCAGCGCCGGGGGGACGTCGCCGGATGCCAGGAAGGCGTCGGCGGCGTCGAGGGCGGCGGCGCTGATGTCCCATGACGGGTACAGGCCGACGACGACCGTCTGGGCCACCTCGCTGGAGCGTCGTGCCCAGAGGTCGCGGACCGACTCGAAGTAGCGCTCGGTGAACGGCAGCAGCAGTTCGGTCTGGCCCGCGCGGTTGATGCCCTCGATCATCGCGCGCACGGTCACGTTGGCGACCGTGTCGTCGTCGAAGGCCGTGCTCCAGGCGGCCTCCTTGGCCTCGGCGAGCGGCCGGGCGGCGCGGGCCGCCTCGGCGTGGCGAGCGCCGGCGGCGGTGTTGTCGCGGGCCGCCTCAGCGTCGATCGCCGGGGTACCGGACGCCTCGGCATCCAGGGCGCCGGCCGCGGCCAGCGCCTTGACCAGCTTCCAGCGCAGTTCCGCGTCGACCACCAGCCCGGCCAGGCCGACGGTCGCGGGGTCGTCGCCGTCGAGCAGCGATCGCAGGGCGGGGAGCTGGTCGTCGTTCACCACGCCGCCCAGCAGCGCGTTCACGAACGCCAGCTGGTGATCCGAGCCGGGCTCGGCGGCGCGGGCGAGGTCGAGCACCCGGGCCGCGAACGACGGCCAGCCCTCGGTGATCGCCCAGTGCGGATCGGCGTACGACTCCAGCGCCGTCCCGGCCTGCAGCAGCACGCGCTGAACGACGCCGATCTCGGATTCGGCGCCGATCCCGGCGCTGACGAGCGCGACGAAGTCGCGGGCCCGCATCTCGGCCTGGCGGGTCATCTCCCACGCCGCCGACCACACCAGGGTGCGTGGCAACGAGTCGGCGATGTCGGCGATGCGGGCGGTCGCGGTGGCCAGGGACCGCGGGTCCAGGCGGACCGACGCGTAGGTGAGGTCGTCGTCGTTCAGCAGGATCAGCTGGCCGCGCGGGACGCCGACCAGCTCGGGGACCTCGGTGCGCGGGCCGTCGACGTCGATCTCGACGCTGTGCGTGCGGACCAGCTTGCCGTCGGCGTCGTCGTAGACCCCGATGCGCAGGCGGTGCACGCGGACGCCGCCCGGCTCGCGCTTCTCCAGTCCGCCCGCGGCCGGCTCGGCGCCGCCCTGCAGGACGGCGAAATCGGTGAAGCGGCCCTGCTCGTCGAGCAGGAAGTCGGGCTCCAGGGCGTTGATACCGGTGGTCTTGAGCCACTGGTCGCCCCAGCTGGACAGGTCACGGCCGGAGGCGCGTTCCAGAGCGCCGACCAGGTCGGCGAAAGTGGCGTTGCCGAAGCGGTGCTCGGTGAAGTACTCGCGCAGACCGGTCAGGAACGGCTCCAGACCGACGTAGGCGACGAGCTGCTTGAGCACCGACGCACCCTTGGCGTAGGTGATGCCGTCGAAGTTCACCTCGACGGCCTGCAGGTCGACCATGTCGGCGGCGATCGGGTGGGTCGACGGCAGCTGGTCCTGCCGGTACGCCCACGACTTCTCGACGTTCGCGAAGGTGGTCCAGGCGTTGGTGTACTCGGTGGCGCCGACCTGGGCCAGCACCGAGGCGAAGGTCGCGAACGACTCGTTGAGCCACAGGTCGTCCCACCACTTCATGGTCACCAGGTCGCCGAACCACATGTGCGCCATCTCGTGCAGGACGGTCTCGTTGCGGCGCTCGTACAGATAGCGGGTGACGCGCGAGCGGAAGACGTAGTCCTCCAGGAAGGTCACCGCGCCGGCGTTCTCCATCGCCCCGGCGTTGAACTCGGGGACGAACAGCTGGTCGTACTTGCCGAACGCGTACGGCACGCCGAAGGTGCGGTGGTAGAAACCGAAACCCTGCTTGGTCTCGGTGAACAGCCGCTCGGCGTCCATGTGCTCGGCGAGCGAGGCGCGGCAGTACAGCCCGAGGGGGATGGTGCCGTGGTCGTCGGCGTACTCGTCGGTCCACTTCGCGTACGGCCCGGCGATCAGGGCGACGAGGTAGGTGCTCATCACCTCGGTGGTCGCGAACACGTGCGTCCGGGCGGCGCCGTCCGCGGAGGTCTGGGTGACCGGCGCGTTGGAGATCACCTCCCAGCTCTCGGGCGCGGTCACCGTCAACGTGTACGTGGCCTTGAGATCGGGCTGGTCGAAGCAGGCGAACATCCGCTTCGCGTCGGCGGTCTCGAACTGCGAGTACAGGTACACCGCACCGTCGGCGGGATCGACGAAGCGGTGCAGACCCTCACCGGTGTTGGAGTAAGCGCAGTCGGCGACCACCGACAGGACGTTCTCCTCCGCGAGGTCCGGCAGCGCCAGTCCGACCGACTCGTCGTAGTCGGACACGTCCAGGTCGACCCCATTCAGATTCGCCGAAATCAGCTGCGGCGCAACAAGATCGATGAACGACGACGCCCCCGGCGTCGCGGTGAACGTCACCACGGTGTGTGAGGCGAAGGTCTCCTCGCCGGTGGTGAGGTCGAGGTCGATGCGATAGTTCTGGATGTCGAGAACGGCGGCGCGCTCGGCGGCGGCGGACCGCGTGAGATTGGGAGGAGTCACAGCGTCGACTGTATCCCCGCGCGGGCCCCGGCGGCAGCGGGCGGCGCCGCGGGCCGCGCGGTGCTTGAATGGGTGGCATGGCTGAACGCGATCGTGTGGATTTCTGGTTCGACCCCCTCTGCCCGTGGTGCTGGATCACCTCGCGCTGGATCCTGGAGGCGGAGAAGGTGCGGCCCATCGATGTGAACTTCCACATCATGAGCCTCGCCGTGCTCAACGAGGGCCGGGACATCCCGGAGTCGTACCGGGCGATGCTCGCCGACGCGATGGGCCCGGTCCGCGTGCTCGCCGCCGCGGCCGACCGGCACGGCGACCAGGTTCTCGCACCGCTCTACGCCGCGATGGGCACCGAACGCCACGACAACGGCAACCACGACGCGGCCTCGGTGATCACGAACGCGCTCGCGGCGGCCGGCCTCGAAGCCGACCTGGCGGAGGCGGCGACCTCGACGTCGTACGACGACACCATCCGGGCGAGTCACCACGAGGGCATGGACAAGGTGGGCCCGGACGTCGGCACACCGACCATTCACGTCAACGGCATCGCCTTCTTCGGGCCCGTGCTGTCGAAGATCCCGCGCGGCGAGGAGGCCGGCCGGGTGTGGGACGGCGTCGTTGCGCTGGCGAGCTACCCGCACTTCTTCGAGCTCAAGCGCACCCGCACCGAGGACCCCGACTTCACCTGATCTCGGTACCCGCCGAGGCCGCCACGGGGAGCGGAGTGTCCGCACCGTGGGTGGGCTCAGAACTTCGGGGGAGTGACCAGCCCGTTCGGGAGCGATCCGGCGGGGACCTCGCGCGGCGCCGGCGGTGTGGCGATCGGCACGGTGTGGCCGCTGCCGACGCCGCGCCTGGCGGTGCGCGGACGGAAGAACAGCGAACCGGCCCGGGTCCGGTCGCGCAGCGCGGCCGCCCGCCAGGTGAGCACCGGGTGATTGGCCAGCAGGTTGACCAGCGTCACGAAGAAGCCCTTCTCCTGCGTGGCGCGGTCGGCGAACTGGTCGTAGTCGACCGCGGTCAGCATGTACTTGCCCGCCGCGAGCAGGCCGATCGCGGGCGGCGCCCCGGCCGGATGGGTGTAGTAGCCGTAGTTGTCGGCGGTGTACTCCTGTGCGCGCGACAGCGTGGTGCCCAGGATCGGCACCGACATCAGGGTGCCGGTGAACAACTGCCGCCAGTACGACGTGTGACCGGCCGCGAGATGTCCCACCTCGTGCCCGATCACGAATTCCAGCGCCTCCGGGTTGCGGGCCTTGCCGCCCACCTCGAACAGGTCCGAATAGACGACGATGTAGCGGCGGAACCCGTGGCCCGAGGCGAACGCGTTGATCGCGCCGTTGCCGTTCACCACGTAGCCGTCGGGCGCGTAGTGCAGGCCGTAGCGCGCGGCGGCCTCGATCAGCATCCGGTATCCCTCGGGGAACTGCGTCGGCGACATCTGCACACCGTTGACGCGCTGCTGCGCGTACAGCACGCCGCGGCCGATCAGCAGGAGCAGCGGCAACGCGAGGATCAGCAGGAAGTACTCGCTGATGTTCCCGATCGCGACCAGGACCAGCACCGCGAGGTAGCCGGCCAGGCTGAGCGCGATCAGCAGCACCAGCATCGGGATCTCGCCCGGATGCCGACGCGGGGCGCCGGAATACTTGGCCGGCGGCCGCCAGACGGCGTCCGGGCCGGGCTGATGCGTGGGCGGCGCCTCGACCTTGGAGTCGGGTACGCCGGGAACGGAGGGGATGGGCGCGTGGGTGTCCACCCCACCAATCTATAGTGACGGGCATGCGGATTTACCTGGGTGCCGACCACGCCGGCTTCGAGCGCAAGAACGAGATCGCCGATCATCTGCGGGCCGCCGGTCACGAGGTGATCGACTGCGGTGCGCACACCTACGACGCTCTCGACGACTACCCGCCGTTCTGCATCGAGGCGGCCGAGCGCGTCGTCGCCGATCCGGGCAGCCTCGGCATCGTCCTCGGCGGCAGCGGCAACGGTGAGCAGATCGCCGCCAATAAGGTCAAGGGTGCCCGCTGCGCGCTGGCCTGGAGCACCGAGACCGCGCAGCTGGCCCGCGAGCACAACAACGCCCAGCTGATCGGCATCGGCGGCCGCATGCACTCCAAGGAGGAGGCGCTGGCGATCGTCGACGCCTTCGTGTCGACCGCCTGGTCGGAGGAGCCGCGTCACCAGCGCCGCATCGACCTGCTCGCCGACTACGAGCGCACCGGCGAGAACCACCTGCCGCAGGCCTGACGGCCGCCACCCATGCCCGAGGGTCATGCGCTGCACCGGCTCGCCCGGCGGCAGTCGCAGCAGTTCGGCGGCCAGCGGGTCCGGGTCAGCAGCCCGCAGGGTCGCTTCGGTCCCGAGGCCGCACTGCTCGACGGGCTCGTCTTCGAGGGCGCGCAGGCCTGGGGCAAGCACCTGATCTACCGGCTCGGCGATGCCGGTGAGCGTCTGGTGCACATTCATCTGGGCATCTACGGCGCCTTCACCGAGGAGTCGTTGCCGATGCCGGAGCCGACCGGTCAGATCCGGCTGCGGATGGTCGGCGACGACCTCGGCGTCGACCTGCGCGGGCCCAACGCCTGCGAGCTGTACACACCGGAGGACCTCGACGCCTTGATCGCCCGGCTCGGGCCCGATCCGCTGCGTGACGACGCCGACCCGGAGCGGGCGTGGCGGGCGATCAGCCGGTCCCGGCGCCCGATCGGCTCGCTGCTGATGGACCAGAAGGTGATCGCCGGGGTCGGCAACATCTATCGCGCGGAAGTGCTGTTCCGCACCGGCATCGAGCCGATGCGGCCCGGCACCACGATCACCCGCGGCGAGTTCGACGCGATCTGGGCCGACCTGGCCGAACTGATGCCGATCGGCATGGCGAAAGGGCGGATCCACGTCGTCCGCCCCGAGGACGACCACGGCGCCCCGGCGTACGCCCCGGACCGGCCCCGCACCTACGTGTACCGGCGGGCCGGCGAGGCCTGCCGGCTGTGCGGCACACCGGTGTCGTGGCGGGAACTGGAAGGACGCAACCTGTTCTGGTGCGCCGCGTGCCAGTCTTCTGCCACCGGCTGAGGCTTCCGACGGGCTCAGCCGGCGGAGCGGACTCTCATCGACCGGAGCGGATTCTCATCGGCCGGAGTGGATTCTCAGAGGACGTTCAGCCGTCTGCCCGGGTCCCTCCCAGGAGGTGCGGCCACCCTGGAAGGCATGACCAGCTTCCCGACGGGCCGCGGCCCGGTGACGGTGCTCGCCGTGGGCGGCACCGGCGAATCATTCCCCGGCGACCGCCGGGCAGAGGTGACCGGCATGCTCGCCGGTGTCACCCGCGCGCTCGACGACCGCTTCACCGCGCGCTGGGTGCCGTACCCGGCCAGCTACGGGCCCACCCCGCGCCCGGACGGCGAATGCTATCTGACCAGCGTGTCGCGCGGCGTGACGGCGCTGTCGCGGGCCATCGCCCAGACCCTCGCCGACGACCCGCACGCCACCGTGATGCTGATCGGTTACTCGCAGGGCGCGGTGGTGATCCGGCGGCTCCTGGCGCACCCGTCGTCCGGGCACCTGCTGCCGTCGATCGCGGCGGTCGGCTTCGTCGCCGACCCCCATCAGCCGCCCGGAGCGGTCGACGGCTGCGAGGGCTGGGGTGTGGCCGGGCCGGGGCCCGCGCTGCCCGGGGACATCCCCGCGTTCTGGATCGGGGCCGCCGACGACATGATCTGCAACGCGAGCCCGGACTCGCTGCTACGCGACGTCGCCGACCTGTCCGGCGTGTTCTCGGCCGGGCATGTGCGGCTGTGGCTCACCGACGTGTACGGCCGGGTCCGCTCGGCGCGGTTGCAGAACGCTCCGCGGACCGCGATCACGCCCGCGCAGTGGCGGCGGGACGTCGGCCGCGTCGCGCGGGCCGCCCGCGAGGTCCGCGGCTACCTGCCGTCGTCGGTGCAGTGGCGACGGTGGCGGGTGCGCAACAGCCTCGGCGGGCGCCACGTGTCGTACGACGTCGAGCCCTACCGGCGGGCGCCGCTCACCGATCCGGACACCACCGGATGCGAGGCGCTCGCACACTGGTTGCAGTTGCAGGCCACGCTGGGGGAGAGCGGTCGCCGGACCGCGGCGTGAGAACCCGGGATACGAAACGAGGTCCCACCCGTGATCGGGTGGGACCTCGTCTCGTAGGTCAGCGCGGTGCGACTAGCTGGAGTCGGCCGGGCCCTTGGTGCCGCGGATGACGACCGGGGTGCCGGTCGGGATGTTCTCGTACACCCAGCGGCCGTTCTCGGTGCTCACGTTGAGGCAGCCGTGGCTCACGTTGCTGTGGCCCTGCTGCTCGACCGACCACGGCGCGGCGTGGATGAACACGCCGTCGTTGGTCAGGCGGGTCGCGTACTCGACGTAGGTGCGGTAGCCCTCGGGCGAGTCGACCGGCACACCGTAGGTGGAGCTGTCCATGTACATGTCACGGTACTTCTCCTTGGTGTGGAAGGTTCCGTGCTGCGTCGGGTGCGCATCGCTGCCCATGGAGACCGGCATGTTCTTGACGAGCTTGCCGTCCTTCCACCAGTAGAGGCGGTGGTCGCTGTCGACCGCGAGGGCGACGTAACCGGACTTGGTCGCGACGTTCGGCATGGCCGGGACGCCCGGCTCGGCCGGCGGCGTCGACTTCTTCGGCGTCGGCTTGGTGTGCGACGGAGGGGTCGGCAGACCCGGGATCTCCGGCACGTCGATGGTCGGGCCGCCCGGGAAGATGGTGACCTTGCCGGCCGGTTCGGCATTCGCGACGGCCGGCACTGCGATGGACAGGGCTGCGCCGGTCACGGCGACAGCGACGAGTCGGGCAGTAAGGCTATTACGTCGGCCCGAAGACTTGGCGGAAAACACGTGGTCAAAACCTTCGTTCGTGGTCATGGATGACGTCCCCCGAGACGTACAGGAAGCATCGTTACATAAACGTTGCCATCGAGCCAACCGGTCACGGCCGGTATCTGCGCTGCTACGTCCCTTGTGTCCGGTTTGTCCTGCGGGTACGCCGGTAACGGGATTCCGGTCACAACCCATCGGGGCGTGTCCGGCAGGCGATTCGGGCGCGGCCCCACCGAGATGGAGGCCGCGCCCGAAGCGTCACCTGAGCGGGTGACGGGAATCGAACCCGCGTAGCTAGTTTGGAAGACTAGGGCTCTACCATTGAGCTACACCCGCGTGCGCGCCGGCGGCCGTCTCCGGCGCACCGTGTGCGAGCACAGACTCTACGTGACCGCCGTCGCCTTCGGCAAAAGGGCCTCCCGCCCGCACGGTGACGGCCGGGTGATCAGTACTATGGCTGTCTGGTCGCGTCGGACGTCGTCGTACACCGCCGGGATGTGGCGCAGCTTGGTAGCGCATCCGCTTTGGGAGCGGAGGGTCGCAGGTTCAAATCCTGTCATCCCGACCACCGTCAATCGTGCGAGCACGCAGTAACTAACAAGGAGCACCAACGTCGTGAAGAGCACCGTCGAGCAGCTGAGCCCGACCCGAGTCAAGCTGAATGTCGAGGTTCCGTTCGAGGAGCTGTCCGGCGACTTCGAGCGCGCCTACGCCGCGCTCGCCCAGCAGATCCGCATCCCGGGCTTCCGTCCCGGCAAGGCTCCGGCCAAGATCATCGAGGCACGGGTCGGCCGCGAGGCGATCCTCGAGCAGGTCGTGAACGACGCGCTGCCCGCCAAGTACAGCGAGGCGCTCGCCGAGACCGAGACCAACGCGATCAGCCAGCCGGAGATCGAGCTGGGCGACCTGGTCCACGGCGAGCCGCTCACCTTCACCGCCGTCGTCGACGTGCGTCCGGAGATCACCCTGCCCGCCTACGACTCGCTGTCGGTCGAGGTCGATCCGATCGAGGTCGCCGACGCCGACGTCGAGGCCGAACTGGACAATCTGCGCCAGCGCTTCGGCACCCTGGCCGGCGTCGACCGCGGTGCGCAGGAGGGCGACTTCGTCTCGCTCGACCTGTCGGCCACCGTCGATGGCGAGAACGTCGAGGACGCCGCCACCGAGGGCCTGTCGCACGAGGTCGGCAACGGCGACCTGATCGACGGTCTCGACGAGGCCATCACCGGCCTCAAGTCGGGCGAGTCGACGACCTTCACCACCACCCTCATCGCCGGCGAGTACGCGGGCAAGGAGGCCGAGGTCACCGCGACCGTGCAGTCGGTCAAGGTCCGCGAGCTGCCGGAGCTGGACGAGGACTTCGTGCAGATGGCCAGCGAGTTCGACACCGTCGACGAGCTGCGCGAGAGCCTGCGCGGCCAGGTCGCCGACACCAAGAAGTACGCCCAGGCCGGCGCCATCCGTGACGCCGTCCTCGACGCGCTCCTCGAGGCCGTGGAGTTCCCGCTGCCCGAGGCCGTCGTCGACGACGAGGTCGAGGCCACTCAGCACCAGCTGATCCACGCGCTCGGTCACGACGACGAGCAGATCGCCCGCTTCCTGGAGGCCCAGGGCAAGACCCGCGAGGAGTGGGACGCCGAGGCCAAGGAGACCGCCGAGAAGTCGGTGCGCACCCAGCTGCTGCTCGACGCCGTCGCCGACGCCGCCGAGACCGAGGTGGACCAGAGCGAGCTGACCCAGCAGATCATCATGCAGGCCCAGCGCTACGGCATGCCGCCGCAGGAGTTCATCCAGCAGCTGCAGAACGCCAACCAGATCGGCGCCCTGTACGCCGATGTGCGCCGCAACAAGGCGCTGGCCGAGGTGATCGGCGAGGTGACCGTGAAGGACACCAACGGCGACGTGATCGACACCGAGACCTTCTTCGGCACCGCCGAGGACGGCGACGAGGACGGCGACGACGAGTGATCGTCTGACCTGCTCGGTCGACACCCCGTAAGACCCGCGGGGGGGGGGGGGGGGGGGGGGGGGGGGGGGGGGGGGGGGGGGGGGGGGGGGGGGGGGGGGGGGGGGGGGGGGGGGGGGGGGGGGGGGGGGGGGGGGGGGGGGAGAA
>NZ_JBPSDN010000023.1:0-35265 GCF_052036135.1 Gordonia marina | reverse complement strand
CCTCCCCCCCCCCCCCCCCCCCCTCCCCCCCCCCCCCCCCCCCCCCCCCCCCCCCCCGCGCATCGACTGGGGCGTCTGGTTCCGCTGTCAGCGGATTGTTCCGCTGTCAGCGAATCACCGGGGTGTGCGGAACATCCGGACCCCCGCATTTGATTAATGTCGGTGACAGCTTTCAACCGCGGCTGGGGCCACCACGCGATGGCCGCCACACGACAGAGGAGACTTTCCACCGTGAGCAACCTGTACACGCCGCCCAGCATGGCCTCGGGTGTCGCCGGCCTGAATCTGACCGATTCGGTGTTCGAGCGGCTGCTGCGCGAGCGCATCATCTTCCTGGGCACCCAGGTGGACGACGACATCGCCAACCGTCTCTGCGCGCAGATCCTGCTGCTCGCCGCCGAGGATCCCGAACGGGACATCAACCTGTACATCAACTCGCCGGGCGGCAGCGTCACCGCGGGTATGGCCATCTTCGACACCATGCAGCTGGCACCGTGCGACGTGGCCACCTACGCGATGGGCATGGCCGCCTCGATGGGGCAGTTCCTCCTCGCCGCCGGCGCCAAGGGCAAGCGCCACGCGCTCCCGCACGCGCGCATCATGATGCACCAGCCGTCCGCCGGTATCGGCGGCACCGCGGCCGACATCGCCATTCAGGCCGAGCAGTTCGCGGCCACCAAGAAGGAGATGAACCGGCTCAACTCCGAGTTCACCGGCCAGCCGCTGGAGAAGATCGAGGCCGACGCCGACCGCGACAAGTGGTTCACCGCCTCGGAGGCGCAGGAATACGGCATCGTCGACCACGTGGTGACCAGCGTCGCCCGCACCGGCGCATGATCCCTTCGACGGAGCTCAGGGACCGCCAGGGAACCGCCGCTCACAACGACTTTCACGGAGACCCCATGTACAGCACTCTTCCGGCCGACGTCCGCGCCGGCATCCCCGATTCGGCGATCGCGCTCAAGCAGATCGAAGCGCGCTACATCCTGCCGTCGTTCATCGAGAACACCCCCAACGGCCAGCGCCAGTACGACCCGTACGCCAAGCTCTTCGAGGAGCGCATCGTCTTCGTCGGCACGCCGATCGACCAGACCGTGGCGAACGACGTGATGGCGCAGCTGCTGGTGCTCGAGAGCCAGGACCCCGACCGCGACATCACCATGTACATCAACTCGCCGGGCGGCAGCGTGCACGACATGCTCGCCATCTACGACACCATGCAGTACGTGCACTGCGACATCGTCACCGTGTGCCTGGGTGAGGCGGCCTCGGCCGCGGCGATCCTGCTGGCCGGCGGCACCCCCGGCAAGCGCGCCGCGCTGCCGAACGCGACCATCCTGATCCACCAGCCGCGCACCGGCGGCGCCTACCAGGGCCAGGTGTCCGACCTGGAGATCCAGGCCAACGAGATCGAGCGGATCCGCCATCGGCTCGACGAGATCCTGGCCCGGCACACCGGCCAGGACCCGGAGAAGATCCGCCGCGACACCGACCGCGACAACATCCTGACGGCCGAGCAGGCCAAGGACTACGGCATCGTCGACGAGGTCTTCGAGTACCGCAAGAAGTCGGCCCGCAAGTCGTAGCCGGCGGCCGCCGACACGCCGGGTCTTCGCCCGGGGTGTCGGCGACCGGAGCGCCGTAGGCTCTACAGGCCACGGCACAAGTCCGCGAATCCTCGCAGAGGACGCGGCGCAGAGAGCGTGTAGACGAGTTAGTGCGCGGGTACCGTTGAGGTAGCGCAGAGCAGGAAGTTGGTGCAAGGCGACATGGCACGTATCGGAGACGGCGGCGACCTGTTGAAGTGCTCGTTCTGCGGCAAGAGTCAGAAGCAGGTCAAGAAGCTCATCGCCGGTCCCGGGGTGTACATCTGCGACGAGTGCATCGACCTGTGCAACGAGATCATCGAGGAAGAGCTCGCCGAGACCAGCGATGTGAAGCTCGACGAGCTCCCGAAGCCGGCCGAGATCCGCGAATTCCTGGACACCTACGTGGTCGGTCAGGACACCGCCAAGCGGACGCTCGCGGTCGCGGTCTACAACCACTACAAGCGCATCCAGGCCGGGGAGAAGAAGGAAGCGCGCGGCGGCGAGACCGTCGAGCTGGCCAAGAGCAACATCCTGATGCTCGGTCCCACCGGCTGCGGCAAGACCTACCTGGCACAGACCCTCGCCAAGATGCTGAACGTGCCGTTCGCGATCGCCGACGCCACTGCGCTCACCGAGGCCGGCTATGTGGGCGAGGACGTCGAGAACATCCTGCTGAAGCTGATCCAGGCCGCCGACTACGACGTCAAGCGCGCCGAGACCGGCATCATCTACATCGACGAGGTCGACAAGGTCGCGCGCAAGAGCGAGAACCTGTCGATCACCCGCGACGTGTCCGGTGAGGGCGTGCAGCAGGCGCTGCTGAAGATCCTCGAGGGCACGCAGGCGTCGGTCCCGCCGCAGGGCGGCCGCAAGCATCCGCACCAGGAGTTCATCCAGATCGACACGACGAACGTGCTGTTCATCGTGGCCGGTGCCTTCGCCGGGCTGGAGAAGATCGTGTCCGAGCGGATCGGTAAGCGCGGTATCGGTTTCGGCAACGAGGTGACGAGCAAGAACGAGGTCGACACCACCGACCACTTCGCCGACGTCATGCCGGAGGACCTGATCAAGTTCGGTCTGATCCCGGAGTTCATCGGCCGCCTGCCGATGATCGCCTCGGTGACCAACCTCGACAAGGACGCCCTGGTCTCGATCCTGTCCGATCCGAAGAACGCGCTGGTGAAGCAGTACCGCAAGCTCTTCGACATGGACAACGTGGAACTCGAGTTCACCGACGACGCGCTGGAGGCGGTCGCCGATCAGGCGATTCACCGCGGCACCGGCGCCCGCGGTCTCCGTGCGATCATGGAGGAGGTGCTGCTGCCCGTCATGTACGACATCCCCAGCCGCACCGACGTGGCCAAGGTGGTCGTGACCGCGGAGACGGTCAACGACAACGTGCTCCCGACGATCGTGCCCCGCAAGAAGCGCGAGCCCCGCGAGAAGTCGGCCTGATCCGTCCCGAGACCGCACGGTTTCACGGTCGCTGACCGGAAGACCGTGCGGTCTCGTGCATCCCCGGTCCGTGTCCCGCTGGCCGTGCACTTCTCATGCTGGTCGAGCGGAGTCGAGACCACCCGCTCTCGCAGGTCAGCGGAGCCGTGGCGCCCGCACGACGACGTCGTGTAGCTCTCGCTCGTGCCCGGCACTATCGGTGATGGTCCGCGACGTCTCGAGCGCCGTGTCGATCCGCCACTCGTCGGGAGGGAGCAGGGCGACGATCTGACCGGCCGTGGCCGTGGTCTCCTCCGGTGGCTCGGTGTCGTCGTGGCCGGTGTGATCGTGGCCGGTGTCGTGGTGGCCGGTGTGATCGTGGCCGTGGTCCGCGCGATGCAGATGGCCGACGATGAGCAGCGTGCCGCCCGGCGCCACCCAACCCGCCAGCCTTCGATAGAAGTCGAGGTGACTGCCGGGCGGGTGGGCGTAGAACGTCGTCACCAGGCCGGCCGGTGCGGCCGGTGCCCAGGTGCTGAGATCGGCGTGGAGCCAGTCGATCTCGACGCGTGCGTCGGCGGCGCGGCGGCGTGCGAGGGCGAGAGCGCTCGGCGAGACGTCGATCCCGGTCACCTGCCAGCCGCGTTCGGCGAGCGCGATCGCTTCGCGGCCCCCGCCGCAGCCGGCGTCGATGGCGGTGCCGGGTGTCAGCCCCGCCGTCTCGGTGGCGAGGTACGGATGTACGGAGGTCGCCTCCGGACAGGTGCCGTCGGCCCACATGTCCTCCCAGCGGGCGGCGTCGTCGGTGGTGTGCGTGTGACTCATCGCCGCACCGGCTCCCGCGGCGGCGTGACCGGCCGGCCCGCATCGGTGAAGATCAGGTCCATATTGAGCCGGGCCGCGACGAAGACGCCGTCGGCGGCCGAACTGGTGACTTGAGCCATCTGGTCGCGGATGTTGCCCGCGGCCCACAGGCCCGGCACGCCGGTGCGGCCGTCGGAGTCCGCCGCGAGGTACGTGCCGAACTCGTTCTCTTCGACGGAGACGCCGAGACCGGCCAGGATCCCGGTGTTCGCGTGGATCCGGGAGTGCACGGCGATCGCGTCGAGGTCGACGGTGGAGCCGCCGGTGAGCCGGACCCCGGCGAGCGCGCCGTCCGGGTCGTCGAATACCTCCTCGACCAGGCCGGTGCGGACCTGGACCCCGACGCGGTCGAGGGTGGCGAGGTCGTCGCTGGAGAAGTCGACGCCGTTGGCGAGAAGCACGACGTCGTCGCTCCACTGGTGGAACATCAACGCCTGCATCCAGGACAGCGGTCCGGTCGCGAGGATCCCGATGCGCTTGTCTCGGGCCTCCCAGCCGTGGCAGTACGGGCAGTGCAGGATCGCGGTGCCCCAGTGCCGGTGCAGGCCGGGAATGCTCGGGAGGTCGTCGCGGACGCCGGTGGCGACGAGGACGGTGCGGCTGCGGAGGGTCGTGCCGTCGTCGAGCGCGATGGTGAAGCCGTCGTCGTCGCGGGTGATCCTGTCCACCTGGCCGTCGACGAGGCGTCCGCCGTACCCGGTGACCTCGGCGCGGCCGCGCGCGATGTATTCGGCGGGGGAGATGCCCTCGGCGGCGATCAGGCCGTGGATTCCGGCGGCCGGAGCGTTGCGCGGGGCGCCGCCGTCGATCACGGTGACGCGCCGCCGGGCGCGCGCCAGCGTCAGTCCGGCGCTGAGTCCGGCCGCGCCCGCGCCGATGACGATCACCTCGTCGCGGTCGGTGTCGGTCGTGTCCTGCTCTGAATGTCTGGTCATGCCGACGATGGTGCGGCACCGTCGGCCGTACTGGCAAAGATTGTTGCCGAACGGCAAAATGGAAGTCGTGAACGACGATGAGACGCTCGATGCCGTCGGGGCCCGGCTGAAGCAATTGCGCAGTCGGCGCGACGTGACCCTGACCGACCTGGCCGAGCAGACCGGCATCTCGGCGAGCACGCTGTCGCGCCTGGAATCGGGATTGCGGCGGCCGACGCTGGAACAACTGTTGCCGCTGGCCCGGGTATACGGCGTGACGCTGGACGAGCTGGTCGACGCGCCGCCCACCGGCGATCCGCGGGTGAGTATCCGGCCGGTCGTGGACGAGTGCGGCCGCGTGGTGCTGCCGCTGAGCCGGCGGCCGGGCGGGATCCAGGCGTACAAGCTGGTGATCCCCGCGGTCGACGACGACGTCGACCATCCCGAGTTGCGGGTGCACGAGGGCTACGACTGGGTGTACGTGCTGAACGGGACCCTGCGGCTGGTCCTGGGCGAGCACGACCTGCTGCTCAAACCCGGCGAGGTCGCCGAATTCGACTGCCGGACTCCGCACTGGTTCGGTGCGACGTCCGCCGGCCCGGTCGAGTGCCTGGCGCTGGTCGGGAAGCAGGGGGAACGCGCCCACGTCCGGGCCCGCCCGGCCTGATCGCGGGCGGCCCGCGCCGCGACCCCCTTGTGTCCTCCGTTCGGAGGACTACCGTGGAGACATGGCTACTCGGAATGCTCTCCGGTCCCTGTCCGCAGTTCTGGCCGCGGGGGTGATGGCCGTGTCGCTCGCGGCGTGCGGCAGTTCGGACAAGAGCGACTCCGACACCCTGCACGTCCCGATCAAGGACGCGAGCGGCGCCGAGATCGCCACCGCGGAGATCGAGTTCGACCACGGCTACGCGACCGTCGAGGTCAAGACCACGGAGCCGGGCAAACTGACGCCGGGCTTCCACGGTCTGCACGTCCACGCGGTCGGCAAGTGCGAGCCGAACTCGCAGGCGCCGGGCGGCGGTGAGACCGGGAACTTCCTGTCCGCGGGCGGCCACTTCCAGGCGCCCGGGCACACGGGACACCCGATGAGCGGCGACCTGTCGTCGCTGCAGGTCCGCAACGACGGATCGGCGCTGCTGGAGACGACGACCGACGGCTTCACCCGCGCCGACCTGCTGGCCGGTGCCGGGACCGCGATCATCATCCACTCCGGCCCCGACAACTTCGGCAACATCCCCGCCGACCGGTACAAGCAGAACAACGGGACGCCGGGTCCCGACGAGAAGACGATGATGACCGGTGACGCCGGCAGTCGCGTGGCCTGCGGTGTGATCTCGCCCGGCGGCGGCAAGGCCGCCTGATCGCCGGCGGACCGGGCGCCGGTTCCCCAAGCGGCCATATTTGTCGGTGCCGACCGACACAATGGTGGCCATGACGCACAGACACCTCAATCTCGCCGGCATCGTTCTCGCGGGTGGTCGTTCCCGTCGGATGGGCCGGGACAAGGCCTCGATGGACTGGGACGGGCGGCCCCTGTTGAGCACCGTGGTCGACGTCGTCGCCCAGCGCTGTGACCCGGTCCTGGTGACCGCGGCCCAGACCTCGCAGGCGTACGTCGAACTCGGGCAGGCCGACGGCCTCACCTGGATCACCACCGAGGAGATCGGTACGGGTCCGCTCGGCGGTCTGGTGGTCGCGCTCGAAGCGGCCGAGGCGGCGGGCTCGCCCGCGGCCTTCGTCTGCGCCACCGACATGCCGCTCATCGAGCCCGAACTGATCGACGAACTCCTGCGGGGCCTCACCGTGTCCACCGACGCGGTGATCGCGTACGACAGCGAGCGAGCGCATCCGATGGCGGGCATCTACCGCACCCGGGTCGCTCCGCGTCTCGCCGAACTGCTGGCCACGGGGGAGCAGCGGATGACCGCGGCGCTCGACGCGATCGTCACCCACCGGGTCACCGTCAGCAACCCGGACTGGCTCACCAACGTCGACGCCCCCGAGGACGTTCATCGGCTCCGCACCGCGTAGGCCGGGCGGCGGCCGACGAGCAATGATTGCCGAAACCATACTTTCAAAGTACTTTGAAAGTATGGTTACTCACGCTGTCTCGTTCTCCGAGTTGCAGAATCGTGGAAAGGCAGCCCTCGACAGCTGGCTAGGCGAGGGCGGCCGCCCGCTGCGAGTGACCCGCCGCGACGCTGAGGACCTGGTGCTCGTCACCGCGGCCCGCGCCGAGCAGGAGCACGATGTGGTGTCCGCCGCGGTGGCGGTGCTCCGCGCGGTCGCGGGGAGGCCGGGTGGTGCGGAGCTGTTGCGAGGTGTCGTCGTCGCGGCGTTTCCGTGGGCGAAGCTCCTTTCGGAACCGGAAATCGAGGAATTCGGCATCGAGCTCACCGATGCGCTCGAGGTCAGCGAATCGTTGAACAATCCGGCGCTCGCGGCCCAGGCGATCGCGGCATGGCGGCATACTGCGGAGGTGTATTCCGATCCGGCACTCGCCACGGCTCTGCGCGCACCCACCCACGACGACGTCGGGCCCGTGCCGGCGCCGGCGCTGTGAGTCCCAAACGGGGCGATCGAGTGGCGCCTCCGGCAGCGGGCGACCTGTGGGACTTGAGATTTGCGACGACCGAAGCGGCCCGGGGCTGGGAGGAACTGTGTCGTTCGGTTCCGGCGAACGCACTGGTGGCCTTCGAGGAACTGCGGAATCGCGATGACCACCCATCGGCGACCGCTCGCCATCACCGATTGAAAGGCGACCTCGCATCGGCGATCCATGGCGGGCGGTCGATGGAACAGTGGCAATACGAGATCACGAGTGGTGGCCGGATCTGGTACCTGGTCGACGCGGGGCGCCGGACACTCTGGTTCAAACTGGCGAGTACCTCGCATCCGCGGCTCACCGGTGGGTGATGTAACGCCGGAAGCGTGATGAATGACACATTCGGTACAGCACTCACGCTGTACTGCCGTCAGGAGGCCGAAATGAAGATCACTACTCGTGCGCGGGTCATGGCATTGGCGGGAGCGGCGGGAGTCGCTGTCGCCGGGATGGCGGGGACCGTGGCCGCCGGGACCGCGGAGGCCGCGCCGGTCGGCGTCCAGCAGTTCCCGGCGAACGGCATCACCGCGGACGGGATCACCGCCTTCGGCACCTATTCGGCGTCGATCCGCATCGACACCGCCGGTCCGGGGGCCGTGTGGCTCAGCGCCCCGGCCGGCGGACAGTGTCACAGCCCGGCGGTGCAGGACTCGTTCGTGCGCTTCGACTACACCAACATCAGCAACGGGCGCTCCGGATCGGGGAGTGTGCGCCCCTGCCCCGGTCCGTGGTCCGGCTCGCAGAAGGTCAAGCTGACCCCGGGGGCGGGCACCGTGATCGGCTCCATCAACATCGTCAGCCGCGGCGGCCCGTGGTCGATCCCGGGTGCCGCGACGTTCAACGTCGGCTGATCCGTCACGACGCGATGACCAGCTCGCCGGTCGCGCGAGTCATCGCGATGTAGCGACTCACCGCGCCCGGCAGCCCGTCGCCGAACGACGCGGGCGCGCACACGATCACCAGGTCGAACTCCAGCCCGCTCGTTCCGGCCGGATCGAGCGCGACGACCCGCGGCCGCTCCGGAATCGAGGCCAGGACCTCCGGCGTGGCGATCACGCACGACACGCCGTCGTGCTCGGCGAGCCACTCGTCGAGCACGACGGGCACCTCGGCCAGCGAGCACTCGCGCACCGGCCGTCCGGCGCCGCGCACCGAGTCGGGCACGTTCGCATCCGGGAGCACCCGGATGATCTCCCGAGCGGCGACGTCCATCACCTCGCGCGGCGTGCGATAGTTCAGGCCGAGCCGCGCCACCCGGATGCTCCGCAGCCCGCAGCGGCGCAACCGCTCCTCCCACGATTCGGCGAACCCGCCCCGGGCCTGCGCCCGGTCACCGACGACGGTGAAACCGCCCGCGCGGCAGCGCCGCCGCAGCATCGCCCACTCGGCGTCCGTGAGCTCCTGGGCCTCGTCGACGACGACGTGCGCGAACGGTCCGGCGAGCCGGTCGGGCTCGGCGTCGGGAAGACCCGAATAGTCGGTGGTCAGTGCGGCCATGCCGCCGAACGCGAACTGCTGGACCAGACCCTCGCGGTCGTCGTCGGCGGCCACCAGCTCGTCCAGGACGTCGGCCATCACGCGCCGCTGTTCGGCGGTCTCCGCGTCCCGTCGGCGCTCCCGCGCGAGCGCATCGGCGTCACCCAGTCGGTGCCGGGCGGCGTCGAGCAGCGGCAGATCGGCCCGCGTCCACGCGTAGCCGTCCGCGCGCCGCAGCAGGCGGACCTCCCGGTCGGACAGGGCCGGTGCGCAGTACCGCAGGTACGCGGGAACGGTCCACAGATCGGCGATCACGTCGCGCGCGTCGAGCAGCGGCCACGCCCGGGCGATCTCGGCGCGGAGTCCGGCGAGGGGCAGGGTGTCGTGGCGGGCGGAGAGCACCTCGACCAGGGCGTCGAGGATCGCCGGCCGCGCCTCGTTGTGCGGCGTGCCCGGCTCGACGCCGTCGAAGGCCAGCGCCCAGTCCGCCGGTGTCACCTCGACGTCCGTTCCGCCGCTCTCGACGACGACCGGCTCGGCCGGCGGCTCCTCGTAGAACGCGACCGCCCGCTCGATCGCACCGGTCAGCCGTGATTTCGCCGCCGCGACCTCGCGGTCGGTGTCCGGCCCGGCGGAGCGGCCCTCGGGAACCAGGTCGCCGATCGTGGCGAACCGGGTGCCCTCCTCGCCGAGGTCGGGCAGCACGTCCGCCACGTACGCGAGATACCGGTCGGTGGGGCCGACGAACAGCACACCGCCGCGCGCCGCGCCGACCCTCGGATCGGCGTACAGCAGATACGCCGCCCGATGCAGCGCCACCACCGTCTTCCCGGTGCCCGGGCCGCCGTCGACCACCAGAGTGCCGGGGGAGTCGTCCCGGATGATCGCGTGCTGGTCGGCGGCGAGCGTGGCCAGAACGTCGCGCATCCGGGTGGTCCGGGCGTCGGCGAGAGAGGCCAGGAACGACGACTCCGCGTCCAGCGCGCCGCCGTGCACCAGCCCCTCGTCGGTGAGCGCCTCGTCCCAGTAGTCGACGACGCGCCCGCCCGACCAGCGGTACCGGCGGCGGGCGACGAGGCCGGACGGCACCGCGCGGGAGGCCGCGAAGAACGGCGCGGCGGCCGGTGTGCGCCAGTCGAGGAGTAGTTCCCGGCCGTCGCGGCCGGTGACGCCGAGCCGCCCGAGGTACACCAGCGACCCGTCCGCACCGGTCATCCGCCCCAGGCACAGGTCGGCGCCGCGGCGGCGCAGCAACGCGAGGCGCGCGGTGAGCGTGCGGATCTCGGCGTCACGCTCGACGGCTTCCCGCCCGGCGCGGGCCGGAATCGCGCGCAGTGTGTCCAGCCGGTCCGAGACGGCGCCCGCCTGCGCGCTGACGGCGGCGTCGACGGCAGCGAAGTGCGCGTCGTCGCCGTCGATGAGCGACGCGACGGTCTTGCGGGCGAGGGAGGCGGGCAGGCGGAAGTGCGACGAGGGGACGGGCAAAGAGGGCTCCTCACGAGTGGTGAGCAGCGATTATGCGCCCCGCATCGGCCCTTGCCGCAAGCCCCGATGCGCGCGGTATGGTGAAAGGGGAAGAGATGTCGGCGGGGGCGGCCGAGGGCGTTGCCGGTCTTTCCGCGACCTTCACTAGAATCGTCCGCGTGACTACCCCTGACGCGCACAACGCGCTCCCCGCTGCCTGGAATCCCGCTGAGCACGAGGAAGCCCTGTACGAGGGCTGGGTAGCGGCCGGGTACTTCACCGCCGACGCGACCAGCGACAAGCCCGGCTATTCGATCGTGCTGCCGCCGCCGAACGTGACCGGCTCCCTGCATATGGGGCACGCCCTCGACCACACCCTGATGGACACCCTGACCCGCCGCAAGCGGATGCAGGGCTACGAGGTGCTGTGGCTGCCCGGCATGGACCACGCCGGTATCGCGACGCAGAGCATCGTCGAGAAGCAGCTCGTCGCCGCCGGTACCAGCAAGGAGGCGCTCGGGCGCGAGGCCTTCATCGAGAAGGTCTGGGAGTGGAAGCGCGAGTCCGGCGGCACCATTCAGGGCCAGATGCGCCGCCTCGGTGACGGCGTGGACTGGTCGCGCGACCGCTTCACCATGGACGAGGGCCTGTCCCGCGCCGTGCAGTCCATCTTCAAGAAGCTGTACGACGACGGTCTCATCTACCGCGCCGAGCGCCTGGTCAACTGGTCGCCGGTGCTGCAGACCGCGATCAGCGACATCGAGGTCAAGTTCGAGGAGGTGGAGGGCGAACTCGTCTCCTTCCGCTACGGCTCGATGAACGACGACGAGCCGCACATCGTCGTCGCCACCACCCGGATGGAGACCATGCTCGGCGACACCGCGATCGCCGTGCACCCCGACGACGAGCGGTACCGGCACCTCGTCGGTACGCAGCTCGCGCATCCCTTCCTCGACCGCACCGTCCCGGTGATCGCCGACGACTACGTCGACCCCGAATTCGGTTCCGGCGCGGTCAAGATCACCCCCGCGCACGACCCCAACGACTTCGAGATGGGCCTGCGGCACGACCTGCCGATGCCCACCATCATGGACAAGACCGGACGCATCGAGGGCACCGGAACGCGGTTCGACGGCCTCGACCGCTTCGAGGCGCGCGTGGCGGTCCGCGAGGCGCTCGCGGAGCAGGGCCGCATCGTCAAGGAGATCCGCCCCTACCTGCACAGCGTCGGGCATTCCGAGCGCTCCGGCGAGAGCATCGAGCCGCGGCTGTCGCTCCAGTGGTGGGTCAAGGTCGATCAGCTGGCCAAGGCCGCCGGCGATGCCGTCCGGAACGGTGACACCGTGATCCACCCGGCCAGCCAGGAACCGCGCTGGTTCGACTGGGTCGACGGCATGCACGACTGGTGCATCTCCCGCCAGCTGTGGTGGGGGCACCGCATCCCGATCTGGTACTCGCCCGAGGGCGAGGCCCGCTGCTTCGGCCCCGACGAGACGGCGCCGGAGGGCTGGGAACAGGACCCGGACGTCCTGGACACGTGGTTCAGCTCTGGCCTGTGGCCCTTCTCCACCATGGGCTGGCCCGAGCGCACCGACGAGATCGAGAAGTTCTACCCGACGTCGGTGCTGGTCACCGGGTACGACATCCTGTTCTTCTGGGTCGCCCGCATGATGATGTTCGGCACCTATGTCGGCAAGCTCGACGACGCCGGTCTGGCCGGTGACAAGGCCGTCGTCCCGTTCGAGAACGTCTTCCTCCACGGTCTGGTGCGCGACGAGCACGGCCGCAAGATGAGCAAGTCCAAGGGCAACGGCATCGACCCGCTCGACTGGATCGACCGCTTCGGCGCCGACGCCCTGCGCTTCACCCTGGCGCGCGGGGCCAACCCGGGCAGCGACATCTCGGTCGGCGAATCCCACGCGCAGTCCTCGCGCAACTTCGCCACCAAGCTGTTCAACGCCACCAAGTTCGCCCTGATGAACGGTGCACGAGTGGGGGAGTTGCCGCCGCGCGAGGAGCTGACCGTCGCCGACCGCTGGATCCTCGGCCGCCTCGACCAGGTGCTGTCCGACGTCGACTCCGGCTTCGAGTCCTACGAGTTCTCCAAGGCCTGCGAGGCGCTCTACCACTTCGCGTGGGACGAGGTCTGCGACTGGTACCTCGAACTTGCGAAGGTGCAGAACAGTGAGCATTTCGACGAGCTCAACGGGCGGGCGGACGAGCTCAACGGGCGGCGGAAGGAGACCACCGCGCTGGTCCTCGGCACGGTCCTCGACAAGCTGCTCCGTGCCCTCTCGCCGGTCATGCCGTTCGTCACGGAGACCCTCTGGAAGGCGCTCACCGGCGAGGAATCCGTCGTCGTCGCGTCCTGGCCGGAGGTCTCCGGCCAGCCGTACGACGAGGCGGCGGCCACCGCGATCGACGACCTCCAGAAACTCGTGACCGAAGTGCGCCGCTTCCGCAGCGACCAGGGCCTCAACCCCGGCCAGCGGGTCGCCGCGCGGGTCAGCGGGCTCACCCCGGATCTGGCCGGCATGCGCCCGTACCTGGACGCGCTGGCCAAACTCACCCCGGCCGGCGACGACTTCGCCGCGACCGCGACGGTCGAGGTGCGGCTGTCGTCGTGTACGCCGACCGTCGCCATCGACACGTCCGGGCAGGTCGACGTGGAGGCCGAGCGCAAGCGTGCCGCGAAGGATCTGGCCGCCGCGGAGAAGGAACTGGCCGGGACCACCGCCAAGCTCGGCAACGAACAGTTCCTCGCCAAGGCGCCGGACGCGGTGGTCGCCAAGATCACCGCGCGCCGGGAACTCGCCGAGGCCGAGGTGGCGCGCCTGACGGCCAAGCTGGCGGAGCTGAACGCCCGGTGAGCGACGAGGACGCCCTCGCCGAGCTGGCCACCGTCGAAGCCGAGCTCGATACACGCTGGCCGGAGACCAAGATCGAGCCCTCGCTGACGCGGATCACGGCACTCATGGAACTGCTCGGGAATCCGCAGCGCGCGTACCCGTCGATCCACATCGCGGGTACCAACGGCAAGACCTCGACCACCCGGATGATCGACGCGCTGCTGCGCGCCTTCCATCGCCGTACCGGCCGCATCACCAGCCCGCACCTGCAACTGGTGACCGAACGTATCGCGATCGACGGCGCGCCGATCAGCCCGCGGACCTACGTCGACACCTACCGCGACCTGGAGCCGTACATCACCATGGTCGACGATTCCTCGGAGTCGCAGGGCGGACCGCGGATGAGCAAGTTCGAGGTGCTCACGGCCATGGCGTACGCGGCCTTCGCCGAGGCGCCGATCGAGGTGGCCGTCGTGGAGACCGGGATGGGCGGCCGCTGGGACGCCACCAACGTGATCGACTCGTCTGTCGCGGTGATCACGCCGATCGCCTTCGACCACGCCGACTACCTGGGCGACACGCTCACCGCGATCGCGGGGGAGAAGGCCGGAATCATCAAGGCCGGCGACAGCGAGGCCCTGGTCCCCGACGACCAGGTGACGATCATCGGCCGCCAGCAGCCGGAGGCGATGGACGTCCTGCTCCGCGAGGCGGTGGCGGCGGAGACCGTGGTCGCGCGGCTGAATTCGGAGTTCGCCGTGCTCGACACGCGCACCGCCGTCGGCGGACAACTGCTCACCATCCAGGGGCTCGGCGGCGTGTACGACGAGATCTTCCTCCCGCTGCACGGCACGCACCAGGCGGAGAACGCCGCCGTCGCGCTCGCCGCGGTCGAGGCGTTCTTCGGCGCGGGCGCCGAGCGCGCGCTCGACATCGACCTGGTGCGCGCCGGCTTCGCCGGTGTCGACAGCCCCGGGCGCCTAGAGCGGGTGCGCAGCGCGCCGACCGTGTTCGTGGATGCCGCGCACAATCCGCACGGCGGCGCGGCGCTGGCCGCCGCGCTGGAGGAGGAGTTCGACTTCCGCCGCCTCATCGGCGTGATCGGCATGCTCGGCGACAAGGACGCCCGCGGCTTCCTCACCGAGGTGGAGCCGGTGCTCGATGTCGTCGTCATCACCGACAACGGCTCGCCGCGGGCCCTCGATCCGCAGCTGCTCGCCGACCTCGCGATCGAGGTCTTCGGCGAGGAGCGCGTGGTGATCGAGCCCTTCCTGCCCGACGCGGTCGCCGCCGCCATCGGTCTGGCCGAAGAGGGCGACGACGAGACCCTGTCCGGCGCGGGCGTGGTGATCACCGGTTCGGTGGTCACCGCGGGCGCCGGGCGCACGCTGTTCGGCAAGGAGCCCGCATGAGTGCCGCGACCGAGTCCCCGGGCAGCGACGCCCAGCCGCAGCGGTTCACCGCCCCGGCCACCGATCCGTGGAAGGGATTCCGCGGCATCATGGCCGCCGTGCTGATCCTGGAAGCGATCGTCGTCGGCCTGACCTTCCCGGTGGTCGCCAAGCTGACCCAGCACGGCGTCACCTGGGCGTCGGGCCTCTACCTGGGCATCGTCTGTCTGCTGCTGATCCTGCTGTCCGGGATGCAGCGCCGCCCGCACGCCCTGGCGATCAACCTCGCGATGCAGGTGCCGGTGATCCTCGGCGGCCTCTTCCAGGGGTCGATCGCGATCGTCGGCGTGGTCTTCCTGTGCGTCTGGATCTACATCGTCTACATCAAGCGCGACGTGGAACGCCGGATCGCCCGCGGCAAGCTGCCCGGACAGCGTCCGGTCTGATCTGGGCTACACTCGGCCACGAGCACATGGCGGTCGGGTGGAATGCGGGAAGCGGTGACATGACGAGAACTCGTCGAATGGGAATGGTGCTGGCCGTGGTCCTGCCGGTCGTGGCGATGGTCCTGGCGGCCGCGCCCGCGCGAGCGTTGCCGGGAGCGAGCGAGGCGGGCGGGCAGCCGCACACCATCCTCGATACCGCGGACCTGCAGCGCGGCGGCACGCCCGATCCCGGGCTGCGCAATGCCATGCCCGCCGCGCCGCTCGATCAGACCGACGACGAGGTGGTCCCCGGCGCGCCGATGCCGGTGCCGGCCGGTGCCTTCGGCTACCTCGCCACCCGCAGTGCGACGCTGTGGCTCGCCGCGCAGGACCCGGCCGGCCGGATCAAGGCGCTGCCGGTCCCGCCGTCGTACCGTCCGGCCAACGACGCACTCGCCGCCCAGATGGACCGCGAGCTGACGGCCGCGGTGAAGACCAAGGGCGCCTGCGTGCAGATCATCATCGATCCGAACGTCGGCGGCGGAAATCTGTTCCAGTACGGCGTCTGGTCGGTCGACCGGCAGTACTGCCCGTAGACGCGGCCACACCGTGCCGCGCGACGTCGCGCCCGCTACAGTGTGACCTCGTGACTGAACAGACTCTCGTTCTCATCAAGCCCGACGGCGTCCAGCGTGCGCTGATCGGCGAAGTGATCTCCCGCATCGAGCGCAAGGGGCTGCGCCTGGCCGCTCTGGAACTGCGCCAGGTGACCACCGAGCTGGCCTCCGAGCACTACGCCGAGCACGCCGAGCGGCCCTTCTTCGGGGAGCTGCTGGAGTTCATCACCTCCGGACCGGTCGTCGCGATTGTCGTCGAGGGCGAGCGGGCCATCCCGGCCTTCCGGCAGCTGGCCGGCGGCACCGATCCCGTCGAAAAGGCCACCCCGGGCACCATCCGCGGCGATTTCGGCCTCGAGACCCAGTTCAACATCGTGCACGGGTCCGACTCGGCCGAGTCCGCCGCGCGCGAGATCGCGCTCTGGTTTCCCTCGCTGAATTCCTGACAGATCGCCTGATCAACCTCCCTGCCGACGCGGCGCGGGAGGGTCCTGATTCCCGGCCGTGTGCGGGAAACGGGTGAACGTGTGGGATACTTGCCTCGTCGGAGACATCACACTTTGGTGACTTCGATGCGACTACCAGCGCAGCGGCTGTCTACCCACGGCCGGCGCGGTGATCGTCGACAAGCAAGGCGTCGTCAGCGACGCGAAGACCACATAACACCCGGCCGGAGACGGCCGCACACATAGGGAAGGGCCCTCGCGTGGCCGCGTCGGTGCGATTTTCGCCGACGCGCCCGGGGGTCTGAAGGAGACCACGTGACCGATACCGGGTCGCCGACCGACGCACAGCCGTCGGACAATTCGGCGGAAGCATTTCCCGCACGACTTCGTGTGCACGCACTCGCCCGCACGCTGGGGGTAACCAGCCGGGACGTGCTCGCGCACCTGCATGAACTGGGCGTCGTCGCCCGCTCGGCGTCCTCGTCGATCAGCGGCGAGCAGGCGCAGTCGGTCGCCGACCGCCTGGCCGCGCCGCCCGAGGCCGAGCCGGCGGCCGAACCCGAACTCGCGGCCGAGCCCGCGCCGGCGGCTGAACCCGCCGGGGCGGTGACCGAGTCGCTGTTCTCGGCGATCACCGTCGAGGAACCGAGCGCTGCCGGGGCCGTCGCGGCCGAGGTGTCGCCGCTGTTCCTGCCGCCGTCGGCGCCGAAGACCGCGCCCGAGCCGGAGAAGGCCGCGGCCGGGACCAGCAAGACCGCGACCCCCGAGACCGAGTCCACTGCGCCGGAGAAGTCCGAGGCCGAGCCGGTGGAGACCGGCGAGACCGCCGCCGAGCAGGCCGACGAGGCCGAGCAGCCGGAGGGCGCCGACACGGCCGAGAACGCCGACGACACCGAGGACGGTCAGCAGCGTGCGCGCCGTCGCCGTCGCGGCCGCCGTGGCCGCGGTCGTGGCCGCGGTGACGCCGTCGAGACCGACGGCGCCGCCGACGACTCCGCGGCCGACACCGAGGCACCGGCCGAGGAGACCCCGGCCGCGGAGGCCGCCGAGAGTGCGGCGGCCGAGGCGGAACCGGCCGCCGACCAGCGTGCCGACGAGAAGTGCGGCGACCGCAAGAAGGGCAAGTCGAAGAAGGCCAAGGCCGCCGCCGACGAAGAGCAGCCCGCCGAGGGCGACTCGAGCGAGACCGCCGCCGAGGACACGTCCGCCGACGACGCCGACGCCGAGGGCGAGAACGGTGACGGTGACGAGGCCGCCACCCCGACCAGCAAGCGCCGCCGCCGGCGCCGGCGCCGCAAGGGCGGCGCGGGTGACGGTGAGGAGGCCTCGCCGGACGACCCGCCGAACACCGTGGTGCACGAGCGTGAGCCGCGCGCCAAGAAGGTCCGCGACGAGGTGCAGGGCATCTCCGGATCGACGCGCCTGGAGGCGAAGCGCCAGCGCCGTCGCGACGGCCGCGACGCCGGGCGCCGTCGCCCGCCGATCCTCTCCGAGTCGGAGTTCCTGGCGCGCCGCGAGGCCGTCGAACGGGTGATGGTGGTGCGCGAGCGCGTCGTCGATCCGGCCGCGGCCGCCGCCGATCCGCACGCACCCACCGAGGACTACACGCAGGTCGCCGTCCTGGAAGACGGTGTCCTGGTGGAGCACTTCGTGACCACCGAGACCAGCCAGTCGATGGTCGGCAACATCTACCTGGGCCGCGTGCAGAACGTGCTGCCCGGGATGGAAGCCGCCTTCGTCGACATCGGCCGCGGGCGCAACGGCGTCCTGTACGCCGGCGAGGTCAACTGGGAGGCGGCCGGCCTGGACGGCGGTTCCCGCAAGATCGAGCAGGCGCTCAAGCCCGGCGACTACGTGCTGGTGCAGGTCAGCAAGGACCCGGTCGGGCACAAGGGTGCCCGGCTGACCACGCAGATCTCCCTCGCGGGCCGCTACCTGGTGTACGTGCCGGGCGGGACGTCGACCGGGATCAGCCGCAAGCTGCCCGACACCGAACGCAAGCGGCTCAAGTCGATCCTGTCGAAGCTGGTGCCGGACGAGGCCGGGGTGATCATCCGCACCGCCTCCGAGGGCGTCAGCGCCGAGGAACTCGGTGCCGACATCGCCCGGCTGGAGACCCAGTGGAAGGGCATCGAGGCCGCGGCCGCCGAGCACACCGCGAAGGCATCGGGTACCACCCGTGCCCTCTACGAGGAGCCGGACCTGCTGGTCCGCGTGGTCCGCGACCTGTTCAACGAGGACTTCACCAAGCTCGTCATCGAAGGCGAGAAGGCCTGGGACCAGGTGTCCGGCTACGTCACCAGTGTCGCGCCGGACCTGTCCGAGCGGGTGACGCGCTTCGAGAAGGAGTCGCCCACCGCGTCCGACGTCTTCGGCGTCTACCGGATCGACGAGCAGCTCACCAAGGCGCTCGACCGCAAGGTCTGGCTGCCCTCCGGCGGCACGCTGATCATCGAGCACACCGAGGCGATGACCGTCGTCGACGTCAACACCGGCAAGTTCACCGGGGCGGGCGGCAACCTCGAAGAGACCGTCACCCGCAACAACCTGGAGGCGGCCGAGGAGATCGTCCGCCAGATGCGGCTGCGCGACATCGGCGGCATGATCATCGTCGACTTCATCGACATGGTCCTCGAATCCAACCGCGACCTGGTGCTGCGCCGCCTCACCGAGGCGCTGGCACGTGACCGGACCCGCCATCAGGTGTCCGAGGTCACCTCGCTCGGCCTGGTCCAGATGACGCGCAAGCGCCTCGGCACCGGTCTGCTGGAGGCGTTCTCCACCACTTGCCAGACCTGCCACGGGCGCGGTGTGATCGTGCACCAGAACCCCGTCGAGGTCCGCTCCGGCGGCGAGACGCCGGGCGAGGGCGGGTCCAAGCGGTCGCGGCGGAACAAGCGCAAGAGCGAGAAGGCCGACGCTCCGGCGCCGGTCGTCGAGAGCAAGGCGCACAAGCCGGCCGCCGAGCACCCGCTGTTCAAGGCGATGGCGCACCACGAGGACGACGAGACCGGCGCGATGGTCGAGGCCGTCGACGACGCCGCCGCGGCGCTCGCCGCGGAGGCCGAGTCGGCGTTCACCGCGGTCGCGGCGCTGGCCGAGGGCGTGTCCGTCGAGGTGATCGAGACCGTCACCGAGGTGGTCGAGGCCGCCGAGGTGCGAGCCGAGGAGGAGACCGCGGTCGTCGCGGGCCTGGTGGTCCAGACCGAGGTCGTCGAAGCGGTGCTCGCCGGGGCAGCGGCCCCGGAAGCCGAGGCCGTCGCGGCGGAATCGGCCGCCCAGGCACCGTCGGCCGAGACTCCCTCCGCCGAGGGCGGGCCGGCCGTCGTGCGGCGCCGTCGCCGGGCGACCCGTCGCCCGTCGGCACCGTCGGCACCCGCCGAACCGCTCGTGGTGACCGCTGAGACACCGGTCACCACCGTCGCCGCGCAGACCGAGGCGCCGGTGGTGGAGGTGACGCGCAAGCCGCGTCGTCGCACGTCGCGGCGGGCCGGCGCCGGGAGCACCGTGAGCGGGCCGAATGTTACGGCGAGCCCGCCCGCGCAAGCCTGACACGGCCGCGTGTCTGGTTTGACCTGGTCGAGCTGCGTACCGTAGCCTTGACAGGTCGCCTTCCGCAGGCGAGCGCGCTGGTGTGCGCAGCTGCGGGAGGATCCCCGGATGGAGCCGGGGACGCAAGAACACCGATGTACGCCGGACGCAGACACCTGCGCCCCGGCCCGATAGACGAGTTAAGAGGACAGCGGGAATGGCAACGTACGCCATCGTCAAGACCGGCGGTAAGCAGTACAAGGTCGCTCAGGGCGACACTGTGAAGGTCGAGAAGATCGAGGTCGAGCCGGGCGGGTCCGTCGAGCTGCCGGTCGCGCTCGTCGTGGACGGGGCCACCCTGACCACCGACGCCGACGCGCTGGCCAAGGCTTCGGTCTCGGCCGAGGTCGTCGAGCACGTCAAGGGCCCGAAGATCCGGATCCACAAGTTCAAGAACAAGACCGGCTACCACAAGCGCCAGGGTCACCGTCAGCGCCTGACGGTCCTGAAGGTCACCGGCATCAACGCCTGACACACTTTCTAGGAGGACTGAGAACATGGCACATAAGAAGGGTGCATCCAGCTCGCGCAACGGTCGCGACTCCAATGCCCAGCGACTCGGCGTCAAGCGTTTCGGCGGCCAGCAGGTCAGCGCCGGCGAGATCCTGATCCGCCAGCGCGGCACCAAGTTCCACCCGGGCGTCAACGTCGGCCGCGGTGGCGACGACACGTTGTTCGCCCTGGCCGACGGCGCCGTCCAGTTCGGCGTCAAGCGCGGCCGCAAGACCGTGAACATCGTCCCGGACTCGGCTGCGGTCTGACCCGGACGTCACACATTCGCTCTACGCCGACAGGGCGGGGCAGGGTTTGAAGAATCCCTGACCCGCCCTGTCGTCGTTTTTCTCAACCCGAAGTCCTGAAGGAGGCACACGTCATGTCGCGTTTCGTCGACCGCGTGACCATCGACGCCCACGCCGGTAACGGCGGCCACGGGTGTACCTCCGTGCACCGCGAGAAGTTCAAGCCGCTCGGCGGCCCGGACGGCGGCAACGGCGGCAACGGCGGCGACGTCACGCTCGTGGTGGACCCGCAGGTGCACACGCTCCTGGACTTCCACTTCCGGCCGCACGCCAAGGCCGGCAACGGCAAGCCCGGTGAGGGCGGGAACCGCAGCGGCGCCAACGGCGAGTCGCTGGTGCTCAGGGTGCCCGACGGGACCGTGGTGCTCGACACCGACGGCACCCTGCTGGCCGATCTGGTGGGCGAGGGGACCGAGTTCGTCGCCGCCCACGGCGGCCGGGGCGGCCTCGGCAACGCGGCGCTCGCCTCGAAGGCCCGCAAGGCGCCCGGGTTCGCGCTGCTCGGCGAGCCGGGCGAGGACCGCGAACTGGTCCTGGAGCTCAAGTCGGTCGCCGACGTGGGCCTGGTGGGCTTCCCCTCGGCCGGCAAGTCGTCCCTGGTGTCGGTGCTCTCGGCGGCCAAGCCCAAGATCGCCGACTACCCGTTCACGACGCTCGCGCCGAACCTCGGCGTGGTGACCGCCGGTGAGGAGACGTTCACGGTCGCCGATGTGCCCGGGCTGATCCCCGGTGCTTCCCAGGGCCGTGGCCTCGGCCTGGACTTCCTGCGGCATCTGGAGCGGTGCGCGGTGCTGGCGCACGTCGTTGACTGCGCGACGCTGGAGCCCGGCCGCGATCCGGTGTCCGACATCGATGCGCTCGAAGCCGAACTCGCCGCCTACCAGCCGGTCCTGGCGGCGGACCAGTCGCTGGGCGACCTCGCGACCCGGCCCCGGATCGTCGTGCTGAACAAGATCGACATCCCCGATGCGGCCGAGCTGGCCGACCTGGTGGAGGCCGAGATCGCCGAACGGGGCTGGCCGGTGTTCCGGGTGTCCGCGGTGACGCATCAGGGCCTGCCGGAACTGAAGTTCGCGCTCGCGAAGCTGGTCGCCGACTATCGGCGCGATCAGGAGAAGCCGGTCGCGCGCCGGGCCGTGCTGCGGCCCAAGGCCGTCGACCGTGCCGAGTTCACCATCGAGAACGACCCGGAGATCGAGGGCGGGTTCATCGTGCGCGGCGAGCGGCCCGAGCGCTGGATTCGGCAGACCCAGTTCGAGAACGACGAGGCCGTCGGCTATCTGGCCGACCGACTGGGTCGGCTCGGCGTGGAAGACGCGCTGGTCAAGCGCGGTGCGCGGGCCGGCGCCGCGGTGACGATCGCGGGCATGACCTTCGATTGGGAGCCGTCCGTGCCGATGGCCGAGGAGGTGCCGCTGACCGGTCGCGGCACCGACATCCGGCTGGAGCGCAACGAGCGCATCGGCGCCGCCGACCGCAAGGCCGCCCGGAAGCTGCGCCGCCAGAGCTCCGATGAGGGTGAGGAGAGCCTGGGCTGGACCGCCGACGGAGACGAAAGATGAGTGAGGTGCGCGCCGCCCTCGCCACCGCCCGCAGCATCGTCGTCAAGATCGGTTCGTCGGCCATCACCGACCTGGAGACCGGCCTCGACCGCGCCCGGCTCGACGCGCTGGTCGACGCCCTCGAGGCCCGGATGCGGGAGGGCAGCGACATCGTCGTGGTGTCCTCGGGTGCCGTCGGCGCGGGCATCGCGCCGCTGGGCCTGCGGAAGCGTCCGGCCGATCTGGCGACCAAACAGGCCGCCGCCAGCGTCGGACAGCTGAAGCTGGCGCAGGCGTGGGACTTCTCGTTCGCGCGGTACGGCCGGACCGTCGGGCAGGTGCTGCTCACCGCCGACGACGTCTCCAATCGCGCCCACCACGCGAACGCGCAGCGCACACTCGACAAGCTGCGGGCGCTGCACGCCGTCGCGGTGGTCAACGAGAACGACACCGTCGCCACCAACGAGCTGCGCTTCGGCGACAACGACCGGCTCGGCGCCCTCGTCGCGCACCTCGCGGGTGCGGACGCGCTGGTGCTGCTGTCCGACGTCGACGGGCTGTACACCGGCGACCCGCGGAAGCCGGGGCCGGACGGTGAGCCCGCCCGATTCATCCCGGAGGTCGCCGGACCGGAGGATCTCGACGGGGTGATCGCCGGCTCCGGGGGAGCGCTCGGCACCGGGGGCATGGCGTCCAAGCTCGCCGCCGCCCGGCTAGCCGCCGACTCCGGGGTTCCGGTGCTGCTCGCCGCGGCCTCGGACGCCTCTCGTGCGCTGGCCGATGCCTCGGTGGGCACCGTCTTCGCGGCTCGCCCACGCCGCCTGTCGGCGCGGAAGTTCTGGGTCCGCCATGCCGCGGAGTCGTTGGGGCGCTTGACGATCGACGCGGGCGCCGTGGACGCGGTGGTGGGTCGGCGCCGTTCGCTGCTCGCCGCCGGGATCACCGGGGTCAGCGGCAGTTTCTCCAGCGGCGACGTGGTGGAGCTGGCCGGCCCGGACGGGGTGGTCTGCGCGCGCGGCGTGTCGTCGTACGACGCCGAGGACATCGCTGCGATGGCCGGTAAGTCGGGCGACGACCTCCCCTCCGACCTGCGCCGCCCGGTGATCCACGCCAACGACCTGGTCCGGACCTGATGATTCCGCACACGATCGAGATCCACGGTCCCGAGTTCCGGGCCATGCACGAGCGGGTCATGGAGGTCACCGCGCTGACCTCGCGTCTCAACACGCTGCCGTTCGACGACGAGGCAGGCAAGGCGGCGCTGTTCGCGCAGATCCTCGGGCGCCCGCTGCCCGGCGATGTGACGATCTATCCGCCGTTCTTCACCGACGACGGCCGGAACATCACCTTCGGCGGCCGGGTGTTCCTCAACCAGAACTGCACGCTCCTCGACAACGCCGGGATCACCCTGGGCCACCGGACGATGATCGGCCCCGGGGTCACGTTCATCACCAGCGGGCATCCGGTCGATCCGGCCGACCGGAAGCTGTATCTGACCGGTGCGCCGATCGTGCTCGAGGAGAACGTGTGGGTCGGGGCGGGCGCGACCATCCTGCCCGGCGTCACGATCGGGCAGGATTCGGTGATCGCCGCCGGGGCCGTCGTCGCCGACGACGTGCCACCGCGGACGCTGGTCGCCGGGCCGAAGGCGGGCGCCGTCCGCACATGGTGAGCACTGCCGGGTCCTCCTGACTCGTCGGTAGGCATGACCTAGTGTTGACGCATGACCGGAGCTCTGCTGAATCCCGCGACCGCCGACTACGCGCACTTCGACCCGGAGACCCGCAGGCTGCTGCGGGCGACCATCGACTTCTTCGAGTCGTACGGCAAGGAGCGTCTCCTGCGGGCCGATCGGGACGCGGAGTGGGTCGCCGACTTCTTGGAGTTCCAGAAGCGCGAGAAGCTGTTCGCCACCTTCCTGACCCCGGCCGCCTACTCCGGCGGCGATCCGAACCGGCGCTGGGACGCCGCTCGCAACGCCGCGCTCAGCGAGATCTTCGGTTTCTACGGGCTCGCGTACTGGTACGCCGAGCAGGTGACCATCCTCGGACTCGGACCGATCTGGATGTCGGACAACGAGATCGCGAAGACCAAGGCCGCGCGGCAACTGCTCGACGGCGAGGTGATGGCCTTCGGCCTGTCCGAGCGTGAGCACGGCGCCGACGTGTACAGCACCGACATGATCCTCACCCCGGTGGGAGCAGGTGACACCGGGGCGAGCGAAGCGACGGGCGGGGAAACGGGCTTCACCGCTTCGGGCACCAAGTACTACATCGGCAACGGCAACGTCGCCGGCATGGTGTCGGTGTTCGGCCGCCGCGCCGACATCGAGGGGCCGGACGGCTACGTGTTCTTCGCCGTCGACAGCCGGCACCCGGCGTACCGCCTGATCGACAACGTGGTCCACGGCCAGATGTATGTCTCCACCTTCGAGCTGGTCGACTATCCGATCGGTCCCGACGACATCCTGCACACCGGTAAGGAGGCCTTCGCGGCCGCCCTGAACACGGTGAACGTCGGCAAGTTCAACCTGTGCCACGGCTCGATCGGCATGTGTGAGCACTCGTTGTACGAGGCGATCACCCACGCCAACAACCGGATCCTGTACGGCAACCCGGTGACCGTCTTCTCGCACGTGCAGGGCAACTTCGTCGACGCTTTCGCCCGCCTGACCGCCATGAAGCTGTTCAGTGACCGTGCCGTCGACTACTTCCGGAGCGCGAGCCTGGACGACCGTCGTTACCTGCTGTTCAATCCGGTCACCAAGTCGAAGGTCACGTCCGAGGGCGAGAAGGTGATGACCTTGCTGCTCGACGTCGTCGCGGCCAAGGGATACGAGAAGAACACCTACTTCCACGGGGCGAACCGCTACATCGGCTGGCTCCCGCGGCTGGAGGGCACGGTGCACGTGAACGTCGCCCAGATCCTGAAGTTCATGCCGAACTACCTGTTCAACCCCGCCGAGTACCCGGAGATCGGCACCCGGCTGGATGCCGGAGACGAGGAGTTCTTCTTCGCACAGGGACCGGTCGGCGGCGCGGGCAAGGTGCGGTTCGCCGACTGGCGGCCGGCCTTCCAGGCGCGCGGCGACGTGCCGAACGTCGCGGTGTTCTACGAGCAGGCCAAGGCCCTGCAGAGCCTGCTGATGACGGCGCCGCCGAGCCCCGAGCAGCAGAAGGATCTGGACTTCGTGCTGACCATCGGGCATCTGTTCAGCCTCGTCGTCTACGGCCAGCTGATCCTGGAGCAGGCAGCGCTGACCGGCGTCTCGGATGATGTCCTGGACCGGATCTTCGACTTCCAGATCCGGGACTTCTCGGGCTACGCCGTCGACCTGTACGGCAAGCCCACGGCCACCGCGGAGCAGCAGGCGTGGGCGCTGGACGCCGTCACCCGGCCGGTCGCCGACGCCGCGGTGTTCGACCGCGTGTGGGGCCGGGTCAGGGCGCTCGACGGCGCCTACGTGATGCCCGCCTGACGGGCGCTCACGAGAGCAGTGCGGCCGCCGCGCCGGGGAGGATCACCTCGCAGCGGTGATCGATCTTAAGGGTCGCGAACTCGTCACCGCGAGTGGCGCCGCGGTTGACGATCGCGACGGGCTTGCCGCGGCGCGCCGCGTACCGCACGAACCGCAGGCCGCTCATCACGGTCAGCGAGCTGCCGGCCACCACGAGCGCGTCGGCGTCGTCGACCATCGAATACGCCTGCGCGACAGCGGGTTTCGGTACGTTCTCGCCGAAGTAGACGATGTCGGGCTTGAGCGTGCCCCCGCACCGGGCGCAGTCGACGGTGACGAAACTCGCGGTGTCCTCGAGTACCGCGTCCGCGTCCGGTGCCACTTCGATGGCGCCGCGTCCGGATACCCGCTCGCGGAATCCGGGGTTGGCGGCCTCCAGCGCGGCGTCGAGGACGTGCCGGGAGACCCGGTGCCCGCAGTCCAGGCAGATCACCCGCCCGTACGAGCCGTGCAGGTCGAGGACGGTTCGCGAGCCCGCCTTGAGGTGCAGCATGTCGACGTTCTGGGTCAGCACCCCGCTGATCAGGCCCGCGGCCTCGAGCCGGGCGAGCGCCCGATGGGCGTCGTTCGGCTCGGTGGCGTCCATGTGCCGCCAGCCGAGGTGATTGCGCGCCCAGTAGTGCCTGCGGAAATCGGCGGACCCCAGAAACTGCCCGATGGTCATCGGCGTGCGCGGGGGAGCACCGGGACTGCGGTAGTCGGGGATACCCGACGGCGTCGACAGTCCCGCGCCGGTCAGCGCGAGCGTGCACCGGCCGGCGAGGAACCCGGCCAGCTCCGCGGCGCGCGAGGCCGGATCGCTGTCGGGCGCCGTGGGCTCGGCCGGGGTCCAGGACGGTGCCGTGCGCATGACTCGATGGTTCCACAGTCACCGGTAGGGGTCTCGACTCCGCTCGACCATCATGGGCCGGGCCGCTCGACGGTCATGGGGCGCCGACGGTCACCAGCGGGTAGACGCCGTTCTCGTCGTGCACCTCGGTGCCGACGACCGGGGGATTGAACACGCACAGCATCCGCATCGGGCGGCTGGCCTGATCGACGACGACGGTGTGGCGCTCGTGGCCGTCGAGCAGGTACATGGTGCCCGGGCACAGCTTGTACTCGACGCTGGTCTCCCGGTCGATCAGTGTCCCGGTGCCTTCCAGCAGCCAGACGGCTTCGACGTGGTTGGCGTAGTGGAAGTTGTTCACCGAGCCCGGCTCGATGGTGGTCTCGTGGAACGAGAAGCCCACCCCGTCGCCGCCCAGGACGATCCGCTTGGAACGCCAGTGGCCGTCGGCGACGTCGCGCTCGGTGCCGGTGATCTCGGCGGTCGTCCGGACGATCATGCGGTCACCCCCGAGGTGCGGGCCGGGTTCACCTGGGCGACGGCGTCGGCCAGGATCCCCAGGCCGTGGTCGAGGTCGTCCTCGTCGATGGTGAGCGGCGGCAGCAGCTTCACCACCTGATCCTCCGGTCCGGAGGTCTCGGCCAGCAGCCCCGCCTCGTAGGCGAGCGCGCAGACCTCGCCGGCCTGCCCGGGTTCGTCGAACACCAGGCCGCGGACCATGCCGCGGCCGCGGTGCGAGACGCCGTCGTGGGTGGTCGCCAGTTCCTCGAAGACCTCGGCGATCATGGCGCCCTTGCGGTGCACGTCGCGGGTCAGCAGGTCGTCGGACCAGAACTGGTTCAGTGCCGCGGTGGCCGTGACGAAGGCCGGGTTGTTGCCGCGGAACGTGCCGTTGTGCTCGCCGGGCGCCCAGACGTCGAGTTCGGGCTTCATCAGGGTGAGGGCGAGCGGCAGACCGTAGCCGCCGATCGACTTGGACAGGGTGACGATGTCGGGGGTGATGCCGGCGAACTCGAAGGAGAAGAACTCGCCGGTGCGGCCGCAGCCCATCTGGACGTCGTCGACGATCAGCAGGATCTCCCGGTCGTGGCAGAGCTCGGCGAGGGCGCGGAGCCAGGCGGTGCGGGCGACGTTGACGCCACCCTCGCCCTGCACGGTCTCGACGATCACCGCGGCGGGGCGGTTGAGGCCCGAGCCCTGGTCGTCGAGCACGCGCTCGAACCAGCCGAAGTCCTCCACGGTGCCGTCGAAGTAGTTGTCGAACGGCATCGGGGTGGTGTGCACCAGTGGGACGCCGGCACCGGCCCGCTTGGCGGCGTTGCCGGTGACCGACAGCGAGCCGAGCGTCATGCCGTGGAAGGCGTTGGTGAAGCTGATGATCGACTCTCGGCCGGTCACCTTGCGGGCCAGCTTGAGGGCCGATTCGACGGCGTTGGTGCCGGTCGGTCCGGGGAACTGGACCTTGTAGTCCAAGCCGCGTGGGGTGAGGATCTTGTCGGCGAAGGTCCGCAGGAATTCGCCCTTCGCGCGGGTCGACATGTCCAGGCCGTGAGTGATTCCGCCGCGCACCAGATAGTCGATCAGCGGTTCGGCCAGCGCGGGATGATTATGCCCGTAGTTCAGGGCTCCGGCGCCGGCGAAGAAATCCAGATATTGCTTGCCGTCGACGCTGGTCAGCCACGCGCCTTCGGCGGTGTCGAAGACGGCCGGCCAGTTGCGGCAGTACGAGCGGACTTCGGATTCGTAGGTGGCGAAGGTGGTGTCGTCCAGGTGCTTTTCGATTGTCGTCATCGTTGTCCTTATTCAGGGTGAACGTCCGCCGCCAGGATGTACAGATCCTCTGGTAGATGTGCATCCGGGAAGTCGTGGGCGGCGAACAGGGATTCACGGTGGAATCCCAGGCCCAAAGTCTTCGCGACCGCGGCGAACAGGCGCTGCGATCCGAGATTGTCCGGGCTGATGGTGGTCTGCATGCTCGTCACGCCGTCGGCGCGGCAGCGCTCGAACAGGTCGGTGAGCATGCGCGCGGCGATTCCCCGGCCACGCTGATCGGCGTCGACGGCCACCTGCCAGATCATCAATACATCCGGCCGGCTCGGCTTTCGATAACCGGTCACGAATCCCACTGCGCGGCCCTGATATTCGGCGACGATCGACGTCCCCGAGAAATCGTGGCACCACAGCACGTAGGCATATCCGGAATTGACGTCCAGCACCGCCGAATCGCGGGCGATGGCGTGCAGTCGTATTCCGTCGGCGACCGTCGGCGGCCGATAGGTCATATCGGTGCCGCGGTCCTGTCTTGATTTCGGTTGAGCCGGATCCATGACCATTCCGACGTTATCGAGAAGATCTTCATAAGCAACCGAGCCGGTCGTCAATATCGCCGGATGGCCGGTTGCGTTACTGCTCAGAGGGTGGCTGTGGCATATGTCACAAGCGAACGCCCGGCGGTGGCGGGCACCGACGCGACCGGGACCCGGCGTGGTGGGCCGACCACTAGAATCGAGGGACCATGCCCCGAATCATCGCCGGAGAATTCCGTGGCCGCCGCCTCGCCGCGCCCGCCGACTCGACCCGCCCGACGTCCGACCGCGTCCGGGAGGCGATCGCGTCGATGCTCGGCGCCCGGATGGACATCGCGGGCGTCCGCGTCCTCGATCTCTACGCGGGCACCGGTGCGCTGGCGCTCGAGGCGCTGTCCCGCGGCGCCGAGAGCGCCGTGCTGGTCGACGCCGACCGCCGCGCGGCGGCCGTGGCCCGGGAGAACATCGCGGTCTGCGGCGCGCAGTCCCGGGCCCGCGTGGTGCAACGGACCGCGGCGGCCTTCCTCGCCGCGCCCGGCGAACGCTACGACCTGGTGTTCCTCGACCCGCCGTACGCGCTGAGCTCGGCCGAGGTCTCCGGCGCGCTCGCCGCGTTGCGGGACCACCTCGCGCCGGACGCCTGGGTGGTGCTGGAGCGGGCGAGCCGCAGCGACGACGTCGTCTGGCCCGATGGTCTGGAACCGGTCGCGGCCAAGACCTACGGGGACACCACGGTCACTCTGGGCCGGCCGGTGCACTGACGCCGGTAGGCTCGGCGTCCATGAGTACCGCTGTCTGTCCCGGCTCGTACGACCCGTTCACGCTCGGCCACCGATTCGTGGTGGAGCGGACCGCCGCGCGGTTCGAGCGGGTGATCGTCGCCGTCGTCGTCAATCCGAACAAGCAGGGCATGTTCACCGTCGACGAGCGCATCGAGCTGATCCGCGCCGATTGCGCGGACCTGGCCAACGTCGAGGTCCGCAGCTGGTCGGGTCTGCTGGTCGACCTGGTCCGCGACGAGGACGCGACCACCATCGTCAAGGGCCTGCGCGCCGAGACGGACTTCGCCTACGAGTCGCCGATGGCGCAGATGAACCGCGAACTGTCCGGCGCAGAGACCTTCTTCATGCTGACCGACCCGCGGTACGCGCACGTGTCGAGTTCGCTGGTCAAGGAGGTCGCCAAGCTCGGCGGCGACGCCTCGCCGTACCTGTCGCCGGCGATCCACACCGCCCTGATGGACCGGATCACGGGCGTCCGCCGGGTCTGAGGCGAAACCGCGACACACCCCGCGAGCCTCCCTAGTCACACTTGCACCATTCGGCACAATGGCCTCAGTACTTTCAAACCAGGCCAGTCCTCGGTACTGCGCCGGATAAGGGGTAACCATGTACCGCGTGTTCGAAGCACTGGATGAGCTGATGGCCGTCGTGGAAGAGGCGCGCAGCGTCCCGATGTCGGCGAACTGCGTCGTCCCGCGTGAGGCCGTCCGCGAGATGCTGGACGATCTGCGTAACGCGCTGCCCGAGGAACTCGACGACGCGCAGGACGTGCTCGACGACCGCGACACCCTGCTGCACAACGCCCGCGAGACCGCCGACAACCTGGTGACCACCGCAGAGCGTGACAGCGAGGCCATGGTCAGCCACGCGCGCGCCGAGGCCGACCGGATGCTCGCCGACGCCAAGTCGCGCGCGGACCGCATGGTCGAGGAGGCCACCGCGCACGCGCAGTCGATCAGCGCGGCCGCCGCCGACGACGCCCAGCGTCTGCAGCACAGCGCGCAGCGCGAGTACGACGCGGTGACCGGCCGGGCGCACGCCGAGGCGGCCCGCGCGATCGAGGCCGGCAACGCCAACTACGAGAAGTCCGTCTCCGACGGTATCGCCGAGCAGCAGCGCCTGGTCTCCGAGACCGAGGTCGTCGCGGCGGCCAAGTCGGAGGCCGAGCGCATCGTCGACGCGGCCTACGCCGAGTCCGACCGCTTGCGCGGCGAATGCGACGTCTACGTCGACGAGAAGCTGGCAGGCTTCGAGGAGGTCCTCACCGGCACCCTGCGGTCGGTGAACCGCGGTCGCCAGCAGCTCCGGACCGGCGCCGCCATGCACGACTACGTCGAGTACTCGCACGACGCTCCCGGCTACGGCGGACCGCGTCCGGCGCCGGCCCCGATGGCGGGCTGACCACCCGATCGGCTTCGGGAGGTAAAATCCTTCCTCGTGAGTCGTTTTCCTTCTGAGAGCCCGTTCGTGATCGACGTGCGCAGCCTGCCGCGTCGTCCCGGTTCGATGGTCGAGGTCCACCGGACCTTCGCCGCGCCCGAGCGGATCGGGGCCGAGATGATCGGCATTCCGGCTGGCGGGGAGATCGAATTCGACCTGCGGCTGGAGTCCGTCTCCGAGGGCGTCCTGGTGACCGGCACCGTCAGCGCGGCCACCGAAGGTCAGTGCGGGCGCTGCCTGGAACCGCTCGGCGATGAGGTCGACGTCTTCCTCACCGAACTGTTCGCCTACCCGGACAGCGCGACCGAGCAGACGACCGACGAGGAGGACGTCGCCCGGCTGATCGACGACGAAGTGGACCTGGAGCAGTTCGTGATCGACCTGGTCGGTACCGAACTGCCGCTGTCGCCGGTCTGTGACGCCGACTGCCCCGGCCTGTGCGTCGAGTGCGGGGTCCGGCTGGCCGACGCCGAGCCCGGTCACGGGCACGACGTCATCGATCCGCGCTGGGCCGCGCTGGCCGACAAGCTGAAGGGCGACGGCGTGAAGAGCGACGGGGAGGAGCAGGCGTGAGCAAAGCCGACCCGGCCGAGCTCACCGGAGCGCTCGGCGTCACCCTGAGTGACGAGCTGCTGACCCTGGCCCTGACACATCGTTCGTACGCCTACGAACACGGCGGCCTGCCGACCAACGAGCGCTTGGAGTTCCTGGGCGACGCCGTGCTCGGGGTGGTCGTGACCGAGCGCCTCTACCTGGGTTTCCCCGACCGGCCGGAGGGTGAACTGGCGAAGATCCGGGCCAGCGTGGTGAACATGCACGCCTTGGCCGACGTCGCCCGCGATCTGGGGCCCCGCGGGCTCGGCGCGCACCTGTATCTGGGGCGCGGCGAGGAGCTGACCGGTGGTCGCGATAAGGCGTCGATCCTGGCCGACGGGCTGGAGTCGCTGTTTGGTGCGGTATTCCTGGATCATGGGATCGCCGTCGCCAAGGACGTGATCCTGCGGCTGTTCGAGCCGGTGATCTCGCGGTCGGGCGAACTCGGTGCCGGCCTGGACTGGAAGACCTCGCTGCAGGAGTTGACGGCCGCGCGCAGCCTCGGTGTGCCGCACTACCAGATCACCTCGACCGGGCCGGACCACAACAAGGAGTTCACCGCAGAGGCCGTCGTCGGCGGCCGGGCCTGCGGCTCCGGGGTCGGACGGACCAAGAAGGAGGCCGAGCAGAAGGCCGCCGCGCTCGCCTGGAAGGCGCTGAACGACGAGCAGTGCGAGGGCGAACCCGGCGAGGGGCCCGGCGGGAAGAGTGCCTGAACTTCCCGAGGTCGAGACCATCCGGATGGGTCTGGCCACCCATCTGACCGGCCGACGTATCGGCGACGTCGCAGTGCTCCATCCCCGGGCCGCGCGCAGGCATCTGCTGGGTGACGACGACCTGCGAAACAGATTGCGCGGCAAGACGATCCGCAGCGTCGACCGGCGCGGCAAGTATCTGTGGCTGACCGCGGCCGACGCCGCGGACGAGGTGGCCGTCGTCGTGCACCTGGGGATGAGCGGGCAGATGCTGATGGCCGAGTCCGGTGCGCCAGACCCCGTGCACCTGCGAATCCGGGCGGACCTGGACGACGGGAACGAGCTGCGCTTCGTCGACCAGCGGACGTTCGGCGGCTGGCACCTGGATGATCTTGTCGATGCCGGCTCTCGGCTGGTCCCGGAGTCGGTGGCGCACATCGCTCCCGATCCCTTCGAGCCGGCCTACGACCCGGACGCGGTGGTCGCCGTGCTGCGCCGCAAGGACACCGAGATCAAACGGGCGCTGCTCGACCAGACCGTCGTCGCCGGAATCGGCAACATCTACGCCGACGAGGCGCTCTGGCGCGCACAGGTGCACGGACGCCGTCGTACCCGTGGGCTGAGCAGGGCAAAGCTGCACGAGGTCCTGTTCTTCGCGCGCGAGGTGATGTCCGAGGCGATCTCCGTCGGCGGCACGTCGTTCGACGACCTGTATGTGAACGTGAATGGGGAGTCGGGGTACTTTGAGCGCGCGCTGAACGCGTATGGGCGAGAGGGGGAACCGTGCGCGCGGTGCGGAACGCCGATGGTGCGGGAGTCGTTCATGAACCGGAGCTCGTTCTATTGTCCGGTCTGTCAACCGCAGCCCCGGCGTCGGAGGACTGAATAGCCGACTAAGGGCCGGACACGAGCGCGAGCCTACGCGGTGGGTTGGATTGTCGTTGAATCTCGCCCTCATCTCGTCCCGGCGTATGGGCCGCGTTACCGCTCATACGTGCCGGTCGCGCGATGATCAATCGGAGGCTCTCGACCGTAGTAATGACAGTTGTCTGCACCCCCCCACATTGGTGACCATGAAGACACTGAACGTTGTACTTAAGAACTGTCATGGGATCCGATCACTGAAGGCGACGTTCGACTTCGAGACCAGCAGTGCGGCCGCGATCTATGCGCCGAACGGCACGATGAAGACCTCCTTCGCCCGAACCTTCCGGGATCTATCCACCAGCGTCGAGACGAAGGACCGGATGTTCCCGGATCGAGAAACGTGTCGAAGTGTGACTGATGAGAATGGCAGCGACATCGACTCCTCGGACGTTGTCGTGGTGCTGTCCTATGAAGAGGAGGTGGGGCCGACTGAGGAGACCTCTACCCTTCTCGTGAATCCCGCGCTCCGCAAGGAGTACGAGGGGCTGCAAGTCGACCTCGTAAACGCGCGGGACGAGCTGGTGGCGGCTGTCAAGGCTCAGGCTGGCACGAAGCAGGACGTAGCCAAGACCGTATCGCAAGTGTTCATGCACGACAGTGACAAATTCTTCGACGCGCTCGTGCGGGTGAGCTACGAGGTCGAGCAGATGGAGGACGCGCGTTTCGCCGACTTGCCGTACGACCTTCTCCTCAACGACAAGGTCGACGCAATCCTCAAGTCTCCGGCGCTGCAATCTGAGCTGGAGCAGTACGTCACCCGGCTCAACGAGCTCCTCGACGAGTCCGCGTTCTTCAGCCGGGCCTCGTTCAGCTACTACAACGCGGCCAACGTGACGAAGAGCCTCGGCGATAACGGCTTCTTCGCGGCCAACCACTCCCTGCTGCTGCACGGTGAGGACACGCCCCGGGTCGTGAACAGCGCGGCCGATCTGACGGCGCTGATCACGGAAGAGAAGAAGCGCATCACCGCAGACGATGCGCTCCGGAAGAAGTTGGACGCGGTCGAGAAGGCCCTGCAGAAGAATATCGACACCCCAAGTTCTTCGACTTCATCGCGGGCCGGATAGATCTCCTCGCGGAGTTCGCGAACGTCTCCACGTTCCGTCAGGATGTCTGGAAGTCGTATTTCAAGACCCATCAGGAGCTGTTCGACCGGGTCGTGGCGAGCTTCAAGGAGACCGAAGTTCGCCGCAAAGAGATCGAGCAGCAGGCCGCAGCTGAGAGCACTCAGTGGGAGAAGGTGATCAAGATTTTCAACGAGCGGTTCTTCGTGCCGTTCCGGCTTAGCGCGGAGAACAAGCATAGGGTGACGCTCGGCCAGGAGACCATTCTCAAGCTCGTCTTCGAGTTCGAGGAGGGTGGCGACTCGACGAGAGTCGAGCGCGACGACCTGCTGGCAGTCCTGAGTAACGGCGAGAAGAAGGCCCTCTACATACTAAACGTCCTGTTCGAGATGGAGGCCCGCAAGGCAGCGGGTCGCGAGACCATTTTCATCATCGACGACCTCGCCGACTCGTTCGACTACAAGAACAAGTATGCGATCATCCAGTACCTCAAGGAAATGTCCGAGCATGCCGACTTCAAGCTCATCCTTCTGACGCACAACTTCGACTTCTTTCGGACTCTCCTGAGCCGTGGAGTCGTCTCATACAAGCGGTGCTTCATGGCGCATAAGGGCGCGTCGGGAGTGGTTCTCAACCAGGCAGCACACGTCAAGAACCCGTTTATCCACGGGTTCAAGAAGAAATTCTTCAGCGACGGTATGCAGCGCGTCGCCTCGATCCCTTTTGTGCGGAACATTCTCGAGTACACCAAGGGCGACGACGACCCGGACTACGTCACGTTGACCTCGCTTCTGCACTGGAAGAGGAACTCCTCCTCGATCACGAACGCTGACCTGGACCGGATATTCAACGACACTTTCCCTGGTGAGGGGAACCAGTCCTGGGGTTCGCCCGGCGACTCGGTAATAGACCTCGTGATCGAGCAGGCTGACCTCGCACTGACCGCGCCCGAGGGAATCAACTTCGAGCACAAGATTGGGCGGTGTCAACTCGTGGAAGCAACGTTGTCCTTCAGTAGGCGTTCGAAGACTTCCCGTGGAGTGTAGAAGCCCAGGCACTGCCGTGGCCGCTCGTTGAGCTCGCGGGCGATCGCTTCGAGGTACAG
>NZ_JBPSDN010000022.1:0-71173 GCF_052036135.1 Gordonia marina | reverse complement strand
TTTGCAGCAGCTCGCGCATCAGATCCGGTGACGCGTCGGCGAGGGCTTGGCCAAGCAGGCCTGCAGGGTCGACAATATGAGGTGCGGTCATCGTGATGACTCCGTTCGAGGATTCTTTAGACGGTTGACTCGAAGGATCACACGGTGGCCGCTCTACGTCCGTCCCGACACGAAGTCGGAGACGATCTCGGCCACCGAGTTACACCACCTTATGGGGCACTACTCCGCGGCGGCCGCTCCCCGTGATGAAATGGACTCGTGCGCGTTCCCGATTCGTCGATCCGCCGCCCTCTGCTGTTCGCCGTCGTGGCGGCTCTCGTGGCCCTGCTGGCGGTCACCGCGGCCCCGGCGCAGGCAGCGCCGCCTCCCGCCGAACTCGCCTTCGGCAGCTTCACCCCGGTCAAGGCGCAGCGTTTCCAGTCGCTGCGCTACGCCGACGACGGCCGCACGTTCTTCGCCGCCGGCCAGTGGCGGTGCCAGATCGGGCCGCGGCCGGGCTCCGTCGCCTGCCAGGGACATCCGTACACCGCGCCGCCGGGCACCCAGGGTGTCGCCATCACCAACGACGCTCAGGGCCCCTGGTGGGTGCCACCGGGGACCAACTACACCTTCGGCTCGCGCGCGGGCTTCCGCGCCCCCGCGCTGAAGGTCGGCCAGAAGATCTCCGTCGCGAACGTCACCTGTGCCGTCCCGCGCCGGAATGTGGTCTCCTGTGCCTCCCCGAACCGCGCGTTCATCCTGAGCCGTGCATGGCACAAGTTCTACTACCCGCAAGGCGACCGCGCCCACAGCGCCAACCCGGCCCCGAAGTACCTGCCCGCGCGCCTGCGCTGACCCCGCCCCGTAATCGTCGTATCCGTTGGTCGGCGACCGACGGATACGACGGTTTCGCGGCGTCCGATCCCAGGGGATGCGACGAGCGCCGGTCCCCGGAGGGAACCGGCGCTCGCAGCGCACAGAACGCGTCAGGCGGAGACGACGGCGACGTCGAACTTGGCCTCGACCTTCGGGTGCAGCTTCACGACGATCGGGTGCGCCCCGGTGGCCTTGATGTGCCCCTTCGGGAACTCGACGTTGCGCTTCTCGACGGCCGGGCCGCCGGCCGCGCGGATGGCGGAGACGACGTCCGACGCCGTCACCGAACCGAAGAGCTTGCCCGAGTCGTGCGTCTTCACGGTGAGCGAGACGCTCTCCAGGCCCTCCAGGGCCTGCTTCAGCTCGTTGGCGTGGTCCAGGTCGCGGACGACGCGGGCCGCCTGGGCCCGGCGGATGCCCTCGACCTGCTTCTCGGCACCACGGGTGGCGACGATCGCCAGGCCGCGGGGCAGCAGGTAGTTGCGGCCGTAACCGTCACGCACCTCGACGGTGTCGCCGGCTTCGCCGAGGTTCTCCACGGCGGTGGTCAGGATCAGCTTCATGTCAGTGATTCCTTTCCCGCTCAGCGACCGGTCGAGGTGAAGGGCAGCAGGGCCACCTCACGCGCGTTCTTGACGGCCACCGCGATGTCCCGCTGGTGCTGGACGCAGTTGCCCGTGACCCGGCGCGACCGGATCTTGCCGCGATCGGACAGGAAACGACGCAGCAGCGCGGTGTCCTTGTAGTCGATGCCGGACGGCTTGTCCTTCTTCTTGTCCTTGCAGAAGGTGCAGGCCTTGGCCTTGGTGACCTTCTCTACGCGGGGCTTACGCCCCTTTTGCTTTGCCATTTTGTTGCTCCGTTTGATGCAGTCGGGCCGGCGAGCCCGTTATCAGAATGGTGGTTCGTCGTCCCCACCGGCGAAACCTCCGCCGGCGGGCGGTGCGCTGCCCCAGGGATCATCGGCGGGCTGGGCCTGCTGCGGACGGCTGCCACCGGCCGGCGCGCCGTAGCCGCCGCCCTGGTTGCCTCCGCCGTAGCCGCCGCCACCGCCGCCGAAGTTCCCGCCGCCACCGCCGCTGCTGCCACCGCGCGGAGTGCGGGTGACCTTGGCGGTCGCGTAGCGCAGCGAGGGACCGATCTCGTCCACCTCGAGCTCGACGACGGTCCGGCGCTCCCCTTCACGGGTTTCGTACGACCGCTGCTTGAGCTTGCCCTGCACGATCACGCGGGTGCCCTTGGTGAGCGACTCGGTCACGTTCTCCGCGGCGTCACGCCAGATGCTGCAGCGGAGGAACAGCGCTTCGCCGTCCTTCCACTCGTTGGTCTGACGATCGAAGGTGCGCGGAGTGGAGGCCACCGTGAAGTTGGCGACCGGCGCGCCGGATGCGGTGAACCGCAGCTCCGGATCGGCGGTGAGATTGCCTACGACGGTGATGACCGTGTCAGTCATGAGGATCCCCTGAGTTCGTGTGGTTGCGCCCCGGGCGTCCGCGGACGGCTGGATGAGTCGAAACCCACCCTATCGGCCGCCTACGACATGCACGAGGGTCAATCCACGGGCGGTGGACGACGCTCCGCGCTTACTTGCGCAGAACCTTGGTACGCAGCACCGACTCGTTCAGACCGAGCTGGCGATCGAGCTCGCTGACGGTCGCGGGAGTCGCGGTGAGCTCGATGACGGCGTAGATGCCCTCGTTGTTCTTCTCGATCTCGTACGCGAGACGGCGCTTGCCCCAGATGTCGACGTTGTCGACGGAGCCGCCGTCCGAACGCACAACATTGAGGAAGGTTTCCAGGGATGGGGCGACGGTGCGCTCGTCCAGACTCGGATCGAGGATGACCATCAGTTCGTAGTGACGCATAAGACCACATCACCTCCTATGGGCTAATCGGCCGTGGACGTTCCACGGCAGGAGGGTCGCCTGCGTCGGCAACCCGTCCAAGATACATGAACGTCCGTGACCAGGGAAATCAGGCAATCATCCCCGTGCCCGCGGTCGCCGCCGTGCCGGTTAGAGTCATCGTCATGCCTTCTGGTTCCGCCCTCATCGAGCGCCGGCCGCTCCTTCACCGCGGCGAGGCGTCGGCGCTCGCGGTGATCGCGACGCTCCTGACGGTCGCAGCGCTGACCTGGAGCTATCGCATCAAGTCGCTGTGCGGCGGTGCGCCGTTCTACCCGGACGGCCGCAGCCTGCGCTTCCCGGTCGGCGACCCGCACGCCATCGTGCCCTGCTACTCGGACCTGATGTTCCTGTGGATCGGGCGGGACATCAACAACCACGTGTTCCCGTACGTCCACGGCGGCATCACCGACCAGGGACACCTGTACGGCGGCGTCGTCGAATACCCGGTGCTGTCCGGGCTGCTGATGTGGCTCGGCGCGATCGGCCGGCACAGCGATCTGGCCTTCTTCCAGCAGTCGGCGCTGATCCTCGCGCCATTCGCCCTGGTCACGACCCTCCTGCTCGCATGGATGAGCCGCTGGTGGGTGCTGGTGTGGGCGGCGACCCCGCCGCTGGTGCTGTACGCCTTCCACAACTGGGAGCTTCCGGTGGTCTTCACCTCGGTCGCCGCCGTCGCGGTGATGGCGTGGGGTGCGAGCGCCGGCACCACGACCGGCCGGCCGCGACTGAGCCTGCGGACGTCGTCGATCCTGGCCTCGATCCTGCTGGCGCTGGGTTTCTCGCTGAAGATCTATCCCGGGCTGTTCGTGCTGCCCCTGGCCCTGTACGTGCTCACCCGCGGCTGTCCCGATCCGGCCGCGACGGCCAGACGCGCCTACGACTGGGTCGGGGCGGCCTGGGTGATCCTGGCCGCGGTGATCACTACGCTCGTCGTGCAGGTCCCGTTCATGATCGCCGGGTACGACGGCTGGAAGGCCGCACTGACCTTCCAGAGCAACCGCACGGCGTCGATCGACACCAACACCTTCTGGTACTGGGGCTGGTACTGGCTGTCGCACGACGACGTCGACGCCTACGACTCCGCCGTCCGCACGCTGTCGCCGGTGCTGATCGTCGTCGGCGTCGCGGCCGGGCTGTACCTGGCCTGGCGGCGCTACCGCGAGACCGCGGTGTTCCCGTGGATCGGCGCCAGCTTCGCACTGCTGGCCGCGTTCATGCTCTTCCACAAGGTCCACTCGCCGCAGTACACGCTGTGGCTGCTGCCGTTCTTCGTGCTGCTGCGCGTGCGGTGGTGGGTGATCGCGATCTACCTGGTCACCGACTTCATTCTGGACGTCACGATCTTCCGGCTGTTCGGCATCATCAACTCCGGCTCACCGATGAAGTGGTGGGTGATCGGCGGCGTGAACCTCGGCGTCTGGGTGCACGTGGTGCTGCTCGCGTACTTCCTGGTCACCGCGGTGAGCACCCCGCTGCGCGAGCCGCTGGCCTCGCTCGTCCGCAGCCAGCTCCCGCCGCTCCCGCCGCTGACCCGGCTCGCCATCGCCGATGACGGCGCCGCCGGCCGCTGGCTCGGTGCCCCGATCCTGACCCGTGCCGGGGTCACGCTGCGGCCGCTGCGGATCACCGACGCCGCGGCGCTCGGCGCCATCGGCGCGTCCGATCCGGATCTCGGGCCCTGGACGTCCATCCCCACGGACACCGCCGCGGCGATCGACTACATCGCCGCCGCCCACGACGACCCGCATCGCATCGCGTTCGCCGTCATCGACGACGCGACCGGGGCGCTCGTCGGCACCACCAGCTACTACGACGTCGACCACACGAATCTGACGGTCGCGATCGGGTACACCTTCTACGCGCGTTCGGTGCACGGCACCGTCGTCAATCCGGCCGCCAAGCTGATGCTGCTCGACTACGCCTTCACCGAGGCCGGCGCGGTCCGCGTGGTCTGGCATACGCACGAGAACAACGCGCATTCCCGGGCGGCGATCGCCAAGCTCGGCGCCACCTTCGAGGGCCTGCTCCGCAAGCACCGCCGCTTCGCCGGCGGCTGGCGGACGACCGCGCAGTACGCGATGACCGACGACGATTGGGACCACGCCCGCGCGGCCCTGGCGGATCGGGTGGCTCAGCCCGTCGCGCCGGCGTAGACCGGACCGGTCACCGCCGCCGCCGGGGCGCGCTCGGTGAGCAGGTCACGGATCACCACGCCGCACAGCACCAGCACGAAGATCGCCCGCACCGCCACGGCCACCAGGAACCACTCCTCCGGCAGCCACTTGCGGCCGGGATCGAGGAACAGGGTCATCCGCGGCACCCACACCAGGGCGTCGATCACCATCCACGCCAGCAGCAAGCGCGCATGCGGGATCGCCAGCACGGCCAGCGGCACCAGCCACAGCGACGACTGCGGGTTCCACTCCTTGCCGACCAGCAGATACCCGGCGACCAGCAGGAACATCAGCTGGGCCGGGGCCACCGGATCGATCCGGCCGGGCATCGGGGCGGGTACGCGCGCGGCCAGGTACACCACGCCGCAGATCACCGCGACCAGCAGGATCAGCGCGAGCGCGTTCACGAGCGACGTCGACGGCGCCCATCCGGTCGCCTTGATCACCAGGTTGTAGAGGCTGTCCGGCTGCGGAACCCGCTGCCACCAGTCGCGATAGAAGGCCGTGGTGCCCTGCGGATAACTGATCAGCAGCGGCAGGTTCACCGTCAGCCAGGCGATCACGGCGCACGCGATCGCCGCCCAGAAGTCGTGCATCCGCCGGTTCCGGAGACAGACCACCGCCAGCACCGGGATCAGCAGCAGCGGATACAGCGCCGCGGAGGCCGCCAGCCCCAGGAACAGTCCGGCGAGCACCTCCCTCCGATGCGCCCAGCACATCATCGCGAGGGCGAGCATGGCCACCGGGATCACCTCGTAGGCGGTGAACGCGTGAATCAGCAGCAGCGGCGAGCAGGCCATCAACGCGCCGATCCAGATCCGGCGCCGGTCGGTCATCATCGTCGCCCACACCGCGAGCAGCCAGAGCAGCGCGAGCAGCAGCGCGGAGATGTTGAAGAAGGTCACCACGTCGAGTTGCTTCGGGATCGGTGTCCCGTCGACCAGAGCCTGCCAGCCCTGCGTGGCCTTGGCCGCGACGTACATGAACGCCCCGACCAGCACCGGCTGGCTCACATACTGCCGCGGACCCACCTGCTCACCCGCCGCGTTCTGGGCGAACCAGTACGTCCGGTACGGCATGGTGCCGTTCCGCAGGTCGGCGATGGTCAGCCGCTGCGAGTCGTAGAAGGCGATCACATCGCTGTAGCAGAGCCCGTAGTACTGCCGCTGGTTGTTCCAGTTCAGCTGCTTGCCGGCGTCCTGACCCGCGCTCGCGCTCTGGTCGGCCGGGTGCGCGGGCTTCTGTTGCAGACAGCCCGCCTTGCCGTACCACGAGAGGCCGAGGGCGATCAGTGCCAGCAGGAACACCACCCGCAGCGGTGTCCAGTGCCTGCCGCGCCCGACCGCCGCGTGCAGACCGACCGGCCCGCCGATCGCCTCGCTGGCGACGGCGATCTGGGCGTTGCTACGGCTGGGCAGCACCCGCTCGGTGTTCAGCCGCCGGTCGTCCGCGAGCGGGGCGGGCGAGTCGAACGCGTCGTCGTCCATCGACGACGACGGCGTCCGCTCCGCCGTGTCCGGTCCGGATTCTGGGTTCACGCGCGTCAGGCCGTCGGGACCGACTCCGGCTGGCCCGTCGGCGTGGCGTCCTCGGTCTCCGCCGTGGCGCCACCCTGGCCGCCGTCGCCGCCGGTACCGCCACCGCCCGTGCCGCCACCACCGGTACCGCCGCCACCGCGGCGCGGTCTGGTGTTGCCGCCGCCCGGCGGGGTGATCGTCACACCCGGCGCGATCGTGTAGTTGCCGTCGTCGCCTTCACCGGGCAGCCGGGGGCGGGACCGCCGGGTCTCGGTGTCGGTCGGGGTCGGGGTGTACGTGGTCGGCGGCGGCTCGTAGGGGATACCCGCCTGTCCACCGACCGGCTCCGGGTCCGGGAAGCTCTCGATCGGCTGACCGGCCAGCGCCTGGTCCATCGCGGACTTCCAGATCTGCGCGGGCAGACCGCTGCCGTAGACCATGCCGCCGTACGAATTGCGCAGCGGCTTGTCGCCGTTCTTGGTGCCCACCCAGGTCGCGGTCGACAGCTGCGGGGTGTAGCCCACCATCCACGCGTACCGGTTGTTGCCGGTGTCGCCGAGCTGCGCGGTACCGGTCTTGGCGGCCGACGGCCGCGAGCCGAGCTCGGAGTCGTACAGCGCGTTGCCGTTGGAGTACGCGGCGATCGGGGTCAGCGCGGCGGTCACGTTGTCGGCGACCTTGGCCGCGAAGACCCGCTTGCCCGGATCCTTCTGCCGGTCGAACAGCACCGACCCGGTCGAGGTCTCCACCTTCTTGACGAAGAACGGCTGACGGTAGATGCCCGACGCCGCCAGCGTCGCGTAGGCCGAGGCCATGTCGAGCACCGTCGAGTCGTACTGGCCCAGGACCACGCCGCCCTCGGTCTGGCCGTTGGCGTTCGCCAGGGTCGGCTTGCCGTCGAGGGTCTTGGAGATGCCCGCGCGGTGGGCGGCGTCGGCGACGTCGTCGGCGCCGTTCTTGAGGTCCATCATCAGGCGGTAGTAGACGGTGTTGAGCGACATCTTCATGGCCGTCGCCAGGTTGCAGGTACCGCACGACTCACCGTCGGAGTTCTCCACCGTGAGCCCGGTCGAGGTGGTGTAGGGCGACGAGTCGTACCGCTTGGACAGCGGAATGTCCTGCTCCAGCGCCGCGACCAGGGCGAACACCTTGAACACCGAACCGGTCTGCAGGCCGGCCGAGGCGTAGTCGAAGCCGGAGCCGTCCCAGCCGCCGAAGTAGCCCTGGATGCCGCCGGTCGTCGGATCCACCGATACCGAGGCCGTGCGCAGGTCCGACGGCTCGCCGGACATCACCGACTTGGACGCGTCCTCCAGGGCCGACTGCACCTTGGGATCGATCACCGTGGTGATCTTCAGGCCCTCGGTGCGCACGTCCTGCTCACTGATGCCGAGCTTCTCCAGCTCGGCCAGCACCTGGCGCTTGATCAGGCCGTTCGGGCCCGACGTGCTGTCGTCGTTGGTGCTCTTCGGCTCGATCGTCTTCGGGAAGGTCTGCTCCGAACGCTCGGCCTCGGTGATCGCGCCGGTCTTCACCATGCCGTCGAGCACGTAGTCCCAGCGCTTCTGGGCGGCCTGGCTGTCGACGGCCGGATCGTAGATCGACGGGCCGCGGATCACGCCGGCCAGCAGGGCCGATTCCGACAGGGTGAGACAGTTGGCCCGCTTGGCCTTGCTCAGCTTGGTCTGCGCGCACTCGGCCGGCGTCACCTTGGTGATGTCCTTGCCGTAGTAGGCCTTCGCGGCGGCCGCGATGCCGTACGCCCCGCGACCGTAGTAGATGGTGTTGAGGTAGGCGGACATGATGTCCTCCTTGGACCACTTGCGCGACATCTTGGTGGAGATGGCCAGTTCCTTGAACTTGCGCTTGTAGCCCGCGATGCCGGTGGCCTCGTCGCCCACCATCGCGTTCTTGACGTACTGCTGCGTGATGGTCGATCCGCCGCCCGCTCCGGAGTTGCCGGTCAGCTTGCCGAGCGCGGCGCGCGAGAAGCCGCGGATGGAGAAGCCGGAGTTGGAGTCGAAGTCGCGGTCCTCGGCGGCCTTGACCGCCTCGATCACGGTCGGCGGGATCTGGTCGTACTTGACGTCGGTGCGGTTGCCGTCCGGCGGGACGATCTTGGCGATGGTGCCGCCCTTGCTGTCGACGATGGTGGCGACCTGGTTCTGCTTGATGTCACCCGGCGCGGGGACGTCGACCACCGCGTAGGTGAAGAGGAAGGCGACGACGCCGACGATGGCGACGACCGGAACCACGGCCGCACCCAGGCCGAGTACCCACGCGACGATCCGCAGACGGCCCGAACGCGGGGAATCCGCCGGGGCCGCGGCGGTCTTCTTCTCGCTACTCATTCACTCAACTCACTTCGTCGCGCGCTTGCTGTGCCAAGCTGCTCTCCACCACTGTGACGGCACACCAGTCACTGTGACAACTCCCTCGGGGGCCATCGCCGCCGATCTACTTCGCGGCCCGGCGACGCGTGGTGCGTGCCGGAGCCATCCCGGCAACGTACGAGCGGATCAAATGGTTCCAGTGACATGTCCGGCAGACCTCGACGACGTGGACCGAGAACTCCGGGGTCCGCGCATCCAGCCGGGCGATCTCATCCGGGGTGCGCGCCGATCCGGCGGCCCGGCCGAGGGAGTCCCCGAATACCCAGGAAACCAGCGTGACCTGCTCTTTCCGGCAGATCGGGCAGCTCTGATCGGAGGCGACGCCGTGGAACTGAGCGGCCCGGAGCAGATACGGGTCGGCATCGCAGACTTCATCGACGCCGGTCTTCCCGGCGCGTACGTCGGCCAGCTTCGCGCGCTTGGCCAGCGCGTACTCCACGACCCTTCGATGCACGAGCACCAGCGTAGTCGCGGGCCCCCACCCGGACGCATGTGATGCAGATCAACATCCGAAGCTACCCAACGGTTGGGTGGAAGTTATATCGATACGATACATTTGTTGCTACATCACGACGAAGTAACGCGCCGAGTCAATGAAGGAGGGTGGACCGTTGCTCGAACTGGCGATCCTGGGTCTCCTCCTCGAATCCCCGATGCACGGCTACGAGCTCCGCAAGCGGCTGACGGGTCTGCTCGGCGCCTTCCGCGCCTTCTCGTACGGGTCGCTGTATCCGACGCTGCGCCGCATGCAGGCCGACGGCCTGATCGTCGAGGACGACACCCCCGGCCCGTCGGGTACCAAGGTGCGCCGCGGCCGCCGCGTCTACCGGCTCACCCCGCTCGGTGAGACCCGGTTCGCCGAACTCGTCGCCGACACCGGGCCGCAGAACTACACCGACGACGGCTTCGGCGTTCATCTCGCCTTCTTCAGCCGCACCCCCGCGATGGCCCGCATGCGGATCCTCGAGGGCCGCCGGCGCCAGGTCGAAGAGCGCCGCGAGTCGCTGCGCGAGCTGCTCGGCCGCGCCGGTCTCGGTTCGGATCACTACACCCGCCAGATGCACGAGCTCAGCTTGGAGACCTCCGAGCGCGAGGTGCAGTGGCTCAACAAGCTGATCGCCGACGAGGCATCAGGATCCACCACAGAACTCCCCGGAGCAGGGCAGTCCAGCTCCGGTGCAGAAAGAAAGAATTCGGCGGCACCGCAATCCGCCGTTCCGCCGCAAGAAGAAGGAGAACCCGACCATGGGTGACACCAATAAAGTGCGCGTGGCCATTGTCGGCGTGGGCAACTGCGCCTCTTCCCTGGTCCAGGGCGTTGAGTACTACAAGGATGCCGACGAGAACGCGTCCGTTCCCGGCCTGATGCACGTCAAGTTCGGTCCGTACCACGTGAGCGACGTCGAGTTCGTCGCCGCGTTCGACGTGGACGCCAAGAAGGTCGGCTTCGACCTGTCCGAGGCGATCGGCAACAGCGAGAACAACACCATCAAGATCGCTGACGTCCCGCCGCTGAACGTGACCGTGCAGCGCGGCCACACCCTCGACGGTCTCGGCAAGTACTACCGCGAGACCATCACCGAGGCCGACGGCGACGGCGTGGACATCGTCCAGACCCTCAAGGACGCGAACGTCGACGTCCTGGTGAGCTACCTTCCGGTGGGCTCCGAGCAGGCCGACAAGTTCTACGCGCAGTGCGCCATCGACGCCGGCGTCGCCTTCGTGAACGCCCTCCCGGTGTTCATCGCCTCCGACCCCGAGTGGGCCGAGAAGTTCCGCGCCGCGGGCGTCCCGATCGTCGGCGACGACATCAAGAGCCAGGTGGGCGCCACCATCACCCACCGCGTCATGGCGAAGCTGTTCGAGGATCGCGGCGTGGAGCTGGACCGCACCTACCAGCTGAACGTCGGCGGCAACATGGACTTCAAGAACATGCTCGAGCGCGAGCGCCTGGAGTCCAAGAAGGTCTCCAAGACCCAGGCCGTCACCTCGATCCTGGACGGCCCGCTGGCCGGCAAGGTCTACGACAAGAACGTGCACATCGGCCCGTCGGACTACGTCCAGTGGCTCGACGACCGCAAGTGGGCGTACGTCCGCCTGGAGGGTCGCGCCTTCGGCGACGTCCCGCTGAACCTGGAGTACAAGCTCGAGGTCTGGGACTCCCCGAACTCGGCCGGCATCATCATCGACGCCGTGCGCGCCGCGAAGATCGCCAAGGACCGCGGCCTCGGTGGCCCGATCCTCCCGGCCTCGGCCTACCTGATGAAGTCGCCGCCGGTCCAGATCGCCGACGACAAGGCCCGCGCCCAGCTCGAGGCCTTCATCATCGGCGCCGAGTAAGACTGGTTCACCGATCCCTGAGCTCGTCGAAGGGTCGAAATCCCACGAACGCCCGCCCCGGACTCTTCCCGGGGCGGGCGTCGTGCATCGGTGCCCTTCGGTCCTGGCATGTCCGCCACCGCCCGTCGCACACTGAGAACCATGACCACCACGATGCGGGCCTGGACCACCGACCGGGGATCGCCGGACATCACGGCGCGGGAGGTTCCGGTCCCCGTCCCCGGACCCGGCGAACTGCTGGTCCGGGTGCTCGCCTGCGGGGTGTGCCGGACCGACCTGCACGTGATCGACGAGGACATCCCCGCGCATCGCGACCGGGTGATCCCCGGACACCAGGTGGTCGGCGAGGTCGCGGCCGTCGGTGCCGGGGTCACCGGCTGGACGACCGGCGACCTGGCGGGCATCGCGTGGCTCCGCCGCACGTGCGGCGGATGCCGGTTCTGCCGTAGCGGCCGGGAGAACCTCTGTGCGAACGCCGAGTTCACCGGGTACGACGCCGACGGCGGCTACGCCGAGTACGCGGTGGTCGGCGCCGCGTTCGCCTACCGCCTGCCGCCCGGGACCGACCCGGTCGCCACCGCACCGCTGCTCTGCGCCGGGATCATCGGCTACCGGGCGCTGTCGCGCGCGAACCTGCCGCCCGGCGGCACCCTCGGCATCTACGGCTTCGGTTCCAGTGCCCATCTCGCCGCGCAGCTCGCCGCCGCGTCGGGCGCCGTCGTCTACGCGATGACCCGCGGCGAACGGAACCGGGCTCTCGCCCGCGAACTCGGCCTGCCCTTCGTCGGCGACACCGGGGACGTCCCGCCGGCCGAGCTCGACTCCGCGATCGTGTTCGCCCCGGTCGGCGCGATCATGACCACCGCCCTGGCCCACACCGTCCGCGGCGGCACCGTGGTGAGCGCGGGCATCCACATGTCGCCGATCCCCGAGTTCAGTTACGACGACCTGCTGTTCGGCGAGCGCGACCTGCGCAGCGTCACCGCCAACACCCGCGCCGACGGCGACGAGTTCCTGCGCCTGGCCCACCACCTGGCGATCACCCCCGAGGTGACCCGCTACACGTTCGACGACGTCGGCGCCGCCCTGGACGACCTCCGCTCCGAACGATCCCGCGGCAGCCTGGTCATCACCGTCGGCGATCCCGGAACCGGCGGACGCTGACGCCGACGGGCCTTCTGGCTCTGGCACCACGCCCGCCGTCCGCGCAGGCTGGATTCATGCACCCCCGATCACGACGGCTCGCCTGCCGGCTGGGCGCCGCGGCGCTGGGGATCGGCGCCGCGGGCGCCGGATACCGGTTCGGGCTGCGGCCGCGGATCCTGTACTGGGGCGCGACCGATGACGAGGTCCGCGCCGAGCTGCCGGGCGACGAGCTGCTGCCCGACGCCGACGGCGTCTCCACCCGGGCGATCACCATCGCCGCCCCGCCGGCGGCGATCTATCCGTGGCTCGTGCAGATGGGGCCGTTGCCGCGCGGCGGCGCCTACACATACGACTGGATCGAGAACCTGCTCGGCCTCGACTTCCACAGCACCGACGTGATCCTGGACCGCTTCCAGGATCCGCGCGTCGGCACCGAGATCGACTTCGGGCCGCGGACCATGGTCATCGCCCGCGCCGACACCGACCGCGCCTTCGTGATCGCCGCCGACGACGGGAACTGGGTGTGGTCGTTCACGCTGGTGCCCGACGGCGAGCGGACCCGCCTGATCAGCCGCAACCGGTACCGCTTCGCCGGCGGCGCCGTGGAAGTCGCGATGATGGAGCTGATGATCCCGGGATCGCTGGTGATGGAACGCAAGATGCTGCGCGGCATCCGCCGTCGCGCGCAGGAACTCGCTCTCGGCGGCTGACCGCCGCCCCGGCGGCCGCGCACCCGGTGCCGCATAGACTCACCCGGTGACCTCCCTGACCGCCTCCCTGGTGATCGTGCCGCTGCTCGCCGCGCTCGCCCCGGTGATCACCCGGTTCATCGGATACTGGGTTCGGCTGCCGGTCATCGTCTTCGAGTTGCTGCTGGGCATCCTCGTCGGCCCGGCGGTCCTCGGCGTGGTGGAACCGACCGAGGCGCTGAGCGTCCTCGCCGACTTCGGTGTGGCGATGCTCTTCTTCATGGCCGGGACCGAGATCAACGGCCGGGCCCTGCGCGGCCGGGTCGGCCGCGGGGCCTGGCTCGGCTGGTTCATCAGCCTCGGCCTGGGCGTCGCGATCGGCTGGGTCGTCGCGCCCGGACTCGGCGCGGTGGTGATCGGCATCGCGTTGTCGTCGACGGCGCTGGGCACCCTGGTCCCGGTGCTGCGCGACAACCGCGACTTCGGCACCCCGTTCGGGAACTCCATCGGCGCGATCGGCGCCGTCGGCGAGTTCGGTCCGATCATCGCGATCTCGGTGGTGCTGTCCAACCGCGGCACGGGCGCCGCGATCGGTGTCCTGGTCGCCTTCGCCGTGATCGGGGGCCTGACCATCTGGCAGGCACACCGCTTCGAGCGGGGCCGCGGAAGCCTGCACCGCTTCGTCGAGTCGACCCTGCACACCTCCGGTCAGTTCGCGATCCGCCTGGTGGTGCTGATCATCGCCTCGCTGACGGCGCTCAGCCTGGCCCTCGGCGTCGACATGCTGCTCGGCGCCTTCACCGCCGGCGTCATCTGGCAGGCGCTGATCCGCGATGCGTCCCCGGAGACGCAGGAGGCGGTGGAGAGCAAGGTCGAGGGCCTCGCCTTCGGCTTCCTGATCCCGATGTTCTTCATCACGACCGGTATCGACTTCGACCTGCACGCCCTGCTCGACGCCCCCTGGACGCTGGCCCTGGTCCCGGTGGTCGCCGTCGTCCTGCTGCTGGTCCGCGGCCTGCCGTCGACCCTGGCCGCGCCGGACGGGGCGACCGCCCGCACCCGGGTGGCCGTCGCCCTGATGGGCGCCACGGGCCTGCCCATCATCATCATCGCGACATCGGCCGGCACGGAGCAGGGCTACCTCTCCGGCACGGTCGCGGCGGTTCTGGTCGGTGGCGGCATGCTGTCGGTGCTCATCTTCCCGGCGCTCGCCGGTTTCGTCCGGTCCCGCGCCGAGACTCCGCCGGCGGCCGCGGCGCCGTGAGCCGTCACGACGGCTCGGGCAGGTCGATCCACCCGTCGGCCACCATGTGCAGCAGCAGTTGCGCTTTGTTGGTCACCGGCCGCCCGGCGACCGCGTAGCGCGCGGTCACCCGGCGATAGTGCGTCCGGACGGTGCTGTTGGCCACGTAGTGTTCGGCGGCGGTCTGCTCGACGGTCGCGCCGAGCACGTACGTGCCCAGGATCTCCCGCTCCCGCGGACTCAGCGGCACCGCGCCGCGGTCGCCCGGTGCCCCGAGCACGCCTTCCAGGAACGCGCGCAGATGCTTCACGGCGTCGTCGTTCGACGGGATCACCGTGATACCCCGCACCTGCGGCACCACCATGCCGGCGGTCTCCATCACGGCGATCGCGGCCCCGGCGAAAGCGGGATTGGCACTCACCTGTGCCACCCGGATGCCGGTGCGTGCCAGCACCACCGGCGTCACCGGCAGGTCGTCGGCCGCGTCCTGTTCACAGTCGAGAATCACCGCGCGATAGCCGCAGCGCCGCACCAATTCCACCAGCGCGAGGTCCACCAGATCATGCTCGGCGACTACGCCCACCTCCCGGACATCGCCCATGTTCGGCACCCCTTCACCCGCACCCGGCGTACCCCTCGCCGCCGGGCGACCCGCTTCGAACTACCTCAGTTTGTGCGATAGAAATCCCGCGGTCAGCATGCTTTCTGTCAGGATTCGCCCGGGATCGGGCGACAATCGTCATGAACCGGCGAGCGTCATGCGCGATTACACATTCCGGTGATCACGGCGATACTCTCGCCACGTGGCATCCGGTCTGCGTATCCTCATCGCCTCGCCTCTCGGGCGAGTGATCTCGGCACCGCTGGAGAACGCCTTCGACAACGTCACCGTGTCCGTCGCCACCTCCGACGTCGAGCTGACGAGTCTCATCTCCGGTTCCGTCCGGTACGACGTGGTGGCCGCCGACCTGATCTGGAACCGCCCCGAGATGGAGTGGACGTTCGACGGGCTCGACGTGATCGACCGTCTCCGCCAGGTGGAACGTCCCGCGCCGGTGCTGCTCGCCACCCAGGGCCACAGCATGGAACGCGACCACCTCGATGAGGCGCGACTGCGACCGGAGGTCTTCGGGGTGATCCCCAAGGCCGACGGCCTGCACGCCATCATGGATGCGCTGCGCACGGTGGCGCTCGGCAAACGCCTGGCACTGCCGACCCCCGAGCAGCCGAGCCGACCGCCGCTCTACGAGTTGCTGGCCGACCGGCGCGGCCAGACCGCGGGACGTCTGGCCGGTGCCATCGCGGCCGGGCGAGCGTCGGACAACGCTTCCCTCGCCGCGGTCGCGAAGGTGTCGCCATCGACCGCGAACAAGGTGACCAGCCACTATCTCGGGCCGATGATGCTGGCTCGCGGTGAACACGACGAGGCGCTGTCGCTCACCCAGGGATCGATCTACCGCTGGTGCGGCCTGCACGCCCGGTATCTGACCAGCTGGTGCCGCCGGCACGGTCACTCCGACGTGCTCTGAGCCGGGCTCAAGCGGCGCCCGCGTCGGGCGCGGGCTCCACCGGCAGGACCGCCGGCCCGGCCGGCGGCACGACGTCGTTCAGCCGGATCCAGCCGTCGGCGATCAGCCGCAGCAGCAGCTGCGCCTTGTTCGCGACGGGCCGTCCGGCGGCGACATACCGGGCGGTGACGCGCCGATAGTGCGTCCGCACGGTGCTGGTGGCGACGAAGTGCTCCGCCGCGGCCTCCTCGACGGTCGCGCCCAGCACGTAGGTGGTGAGGATCTCCCGTTCGCGGGCCGACAGCTGAATGCGGGTGCCACCGGTGCCGAGCAGTTCGCACAGCAGTGCGCGCAACCGGTCCGCGACATCCGGGCCGTCGGGCACGTGGTGCGCGGTCCGCATCACGGTCGCGTCGAAGACGCCGCCGAGGACGACCGTCCGGGCGGCCGGAATCCAGGCGATCCGCTGCGCCAGCGACCGGTCACGCCCACTGAGCACCACGACCTGCGGCAGATCCGCCGGAACCGTCCCCGGTTCGACGATCTCCGCCGTACAGCCGAGCCCCTCGATCCACGCGGCGATCGCCTCTCGTTCCCAGCCGTTGGCCGACCACACCCCCACGGCTCGCCGCGTGCCTGCGCCAGTCATCGCCCCTACTCTCTCTCCGTCGCCTCGCCATCCCCGACACCGTTCACCGGAACGGTATCGACGGGGACGAAGCGGGAGAAGACCCCAATTGCTCCGTCGTCCGAAAGCCGGACACCAGTTCTTGGGGCGCTCGAACGGGCTGCGCCGGCGGCCGAACCGGCGTCAGTTCGCGGCGATGAGTGCGCCGGCGGCGTCGTACTCGGCGCGGTCGATGTCGTCGCCGGACGCCCGCAGGACGGTCGCCAGGATGCGCCGGCCCGGCGGCAGGATGCGGATCGTGACGGTGCCGTCGGCGGCCCCGGCCAGGGCCGGAACCATGGCCCCCACCAGCCGCTCCCGGACCGCGTCCGGCGCACCGTCGAGACCGTGATCGTCCAGCAGGACCACCTCGACGCCGCGGGTGCGGGCCTGCCACACCGCGTCGACCAGTTCCGGGGCGTCCAGGACCGGGGCGCGCAGGGAGTCGCGGAGCCGGGCCTCCACCAGCGCGCACGACCGCCGGTCGGCATCGGTGAGGGGTCGCGGGGCGGCGAGTCGTTCCAGGAGCGGCCGCGCTTCGCTGTCGAGCCGCTGGAGCTGACGGTCGCGCTCGTCGAGCGCCGCGTTGTCGGCAGCTTCGGCCGCGGCCGCCGCGGTACCGGCTCGCCGCAGCGCGAAGATGTCCCGCGCCGCGGGCCGGATGGTGAACCCGAAGAACGTCGCCACCACCATCGGCGCCAGGTTGATCAGGCTGATGGATATGCCGTATCCGAAGCCCTGTCCGGTGAGATCCGCCCAGACTCCGGCCGCCAGGATCGCGCTCATGATCGAGATCCACGCGGCGATCGTCCGGCCGCGCACGCACAGGTACACGCCCAGGGCGGTCGTCGCCGAGAGCGGCCAGATCTCCAGATGATTGCGCAGCGGCACGTCCACCGCGGCGAACACCAGGATCGCGGCGACCGGGCCGGCGGAGGCGATGAAGAGGGTCCAGCCCAGCGGTGCCGGGTCACCGGGGGCGCGGATCAGCGCGATCGCCGCCCCGCTGGCGAGCAACCACGCCGGAATCTGCGCGGGCCACTGGCTCGGCGCCGCCGTGGTGAACACGATCAACGCGTACGTGCCGACGAACACCCCGACCAGCAAGGCCGCGGCCGTCGTCCGCAGACCGGCCAGTTCGCTGACGTCGTCCTCGTGCCGGGCGCTCACGGACGCTCCCAGCCCAGCCGCACCGTGGTCCCGGCGCCCGGAACGGACTCGATCCGCGCGCTTCCGCCCGGGAGCCGGTCCATCCGGCCCCGGATACTCACCGCGATGCCGAGTCGGCGGGCAGACACCGAGGACGGATCGAATCCGGCTCCGTCGTCGGTCACCGCCACCTCGATCGACGACGGCCCCACCGTGCCTTCGACCGCGCGATGCGCGTCCTTGCCCGCGTGCCGCAGACTGTTGCGGAGCGCTTCGGCGACCGCGGCGCCGACCGCGCGCACCGCCTCCGCGGGAATCGGATCGTCGCTCTCCCCCGCGCCTCTCTCGTCGACGGCCACGGCGAAGCGAGCGCCGGCATCGGCGGCGGCCGCCGTCGCGCGGAGATGCACCACGGCACGCGACAGCGAGAACGGCCGGTCGGTCTCGACGCCCGCGCGGATCTCGTCGAGTTCGGCGAGGGTGCCGGTCGCGAGGGTGGGCACATCGGTCGTGCCCGGCCGGGATGCCGCGAGCAGCGTCGACATCACGCTGTCGTGGATCAGCGCGTCGAATCGCTCGCGCTCCACGCTCCGCGCGTCGACCGCCGCCGCCGCGGCGGCCGTCGCGTGCGTCTCGTCGGTGGTCTCATCCAGGATCCGGCCGGTCCGGATCGACATCATCACGCCGAAGACGAAGAGACTGCAGAACATCACCGCGAAGCAGATGTTCGGCAGGAGGGCGGTCGCTCGCTGGCCGTCGTGGGCGACGAACTCGAGCACCTGGACACTCACGCAGGCGACCACCATCTGCACGAACGCCGCCATACCCGGCCAGGCGACCACCGCCGCCATGCTGGCCAGTCCGGGGAACGCGGCGAGCCACATGCCGACGTCACTCGGCAGGGCCACACCGTTCCAGGCGAGCGGAAAGGTGATCACCCCGACGAAGAAGCTCAGCGCCGCGACGGCGGCGACCCGCCGCGTCGTCGCCAGGCTGCCCCGCCGGGCGACCACCGCCAGCACGGCCCCCGGCCCGAAGACCACCACGATCGTCACCGGGGTCCACCAGGACGCCACGTACGGCATGAGCGCGGCGATGCTCGGCGACAGCAGCAGCAGATAGCCCAGGTAGCCGAACCCGATGCACAGTCCGAACAGCCGGGTGATCCGCTCGGCGTTGTTCGCACCGGGCACCACCCGCGCCATGCCGCTGGGCGCGGCCTAGACCGGGCCCGCGGGCCGGACCTCCGTCCTCACCGGTCCCGCTCCGGCATCGGCAGCAGCCCGTCCTCGACGGCCCGCCGGTAGAGATCGATCTTGGTGCCGGCCGGACGGCCCGCCGCCGCATACTTGGCGCGGATGCGCCCGACGTAGTCGTTCACCGTCTCGGTGGTGAGCCCGGTCAGCCGCGCCACCCGGTCCGCCTTCTCCCCCGAGGCGTACAGCGACAGCACCTCCTGCTGGCGCGGGCTCAGGTCGACGGCGTCCAGGTCCGGGTCGCCGTCGATCGCGGCGGCCCACTCGGTGGTGATCACCGGATGCCCCTCGGCCGCCGCGGCGATCGCCTCGACCACCGCGTCGACCGGCGCCGACTTGCGCACGATGCCCAGCACCCCCGCCTTCGCGGCGAGTCGTACCAGGTACGGATTCTCGGCTCCGGTGTAGACCAGCACCGGCAGCCCTGCGGCGTGCAGCGCGTCGATGTTGGCCGTCGGCGACGACCCGTCCGCGAGCCGCAGATCCAGCAGCACCAGGTCCAGCTCGGGCCGCTGGTCCAGGAGCCCCGGCACGGTGTCCGACGACGACGCCAGGGTCAGGCCCGGGTGCCCGTCGAGCATGGCCCGCACCCCGAGCACCATCGATTCGTGGTCTTCGACGACGCCGATCCTCTTGTCCGCCATGCCATCCAGTTCAACACGCGACGACGCAAAAACCCGCACTACCAGCGAGTTCTGTCCTCCTTTCGGATGACATCAACCGGCCCAGACCCGGCGTTCCCCCATCCGTAGATGCGCCGTGTCGCGGGTCCATTTCTGTGTCGCGGGCCGCGGGGACCGGCGACACGCAGACAGGGGCCACACAGCCCGTTGAGCCCTTCGACTTCGCTCAGGAACCGCCGGACGGGCCCCAAGGGCCCGGCCGAGTCGAAACGACCCTCCGACTCAGGGTGCGAAGCGCCTCACGCCGCCGCACAACGACACGGCACGACGACGAGGACGCAGCAAGCAGCTAGTCGACGCCGAACTCCATCGCGGCGCGGTCGAGCGCGACCTCCGCCGGATCCTCCGGGCCCTCGCCGCCGGCGATCGCGGCGGCACCGCCCTCGGTCAGCTCGCCGACCAGCTCGGCCGTCGAGCCGCCCACGATGCCGAGCTGCGCGTACTGCTCCAGGCGGGCCCGCGAATCGGCGATGTCCAGGTTCCGCATGGTGAGCTGACCGATACGGTCCGACGGCCCGAAGGCGGAGTCGCCGACGCGCTCCATCGACAGCTTGTCCGGGTGGTAGCTGAGCGCCGGGCCGGTGGTGTTCAGGAACTGGTAGTCGTCGCCGCGGCGGAGCCGGACGGTCACCTCGCCGGTGATGGCGGAGGCGACCCAGCGGACCAGCGCCTCGCGCAGCATCAGGGCCTGGCTGTCCATCCAGCGGCCCTCGTACATCAGGCGGCCCAGGCGGCGGCCCTCGTTGTGGTAGTTGGCGACGGTGTCCTCGTTGTGGATCGCATTCACCAGGCGCTCGTAGCCGATGTGCAGCAGCGCCATGCCGGGGGCTTCGTAGATGCCGCGCGACTTGGCCTCGATGATGCGGTTCTCGATCTGGTCCGAGACGCCGAGCCCGTGCCGGCCGCCGATCTCGTTGGCCTTCATCATCAGGTCGACGATCGAGTCGAAGCGCTCCCCGTTGATGGCGACCGGCCGGCCCTGCTCGAACTCCAGCGTCACCTCTTCGGTGGGCACGTCGACGTCGTCGCGCCAGGCGGCCACACCCATGATCGGGTCGACGATGTCCAGGCCCTGGTTGAGGTGCTCGAGCACCTTGGCCTCGTGGGTGGCGCCCAGGATGTTGGCGTCGGTCGAGTACGCCTTCTCGGTGGAGTCGCGGTACGGCAGGTCCCGCGCGAGCAGCCATTCGCTCATCTCGGTGCGGCCACCGAGCTCTTCGACGAAGTCGGTGTCGAGCCACGGCTTGTAGATCTGCAGGCCCGGGTTGGCCATCAGCCCGTAGCGGTAGAACCGCTCGATGTCGTTGCCCTTGTAGGTGGAGCCGTCGCCCCAGATGTTGACGCCGTCCTCTTTCATGGCGCGGACCAGCAGCATGCCGGTCACGACGCGCCCGAGCGGCGTGGTGTTGAAGTACACCTTGCCCGCGGTGCGGATGTGGAACGCACCGCACTGCAACGCGGCGATACCCTCCTCGACCAGCGCCTCCCGGCAGTCGACCAGCCGGGACAGCTCGGCGCCGTACTGCAGCGCACGACCGGGAACCGAGTCGATGTCCGGCTCGTCGTACTGACCGAGATTGGCGGTGTAGGTGCAGGGGACGGCCCCCTTCTCCCGCATCCAGGCGACGGCGACGGAGGTGTCAAGGCCGCCGGAGAAGGCGATACCGACACGCTCACCAATGGGCAGCGAGCTCAGGACTTTCGACATGCGACCAGCATAAATCCCGGCCTCTCGGTGCAACGAATCGACTCGGGGTAACGCCGCCCCGCGTCCGGGAATCTGGACAGTCGGCCGGCCACGGCGCACCTATACAGGTGTTACCGCGCCGCGTGACGGCCATCACCCCATCCGTGAGGAGTTCCCCATGAGCCAGCCCGTCGACCGCATGTACGTGGTCGCCCAGAGCGGCGGCATCGCCGTGCTGAACCTGTACGACGACGGGTCGATCGAGCCGTTCGACGAGCCGGTACCCACCGGCGCGGGCACCTTCTGCGTGCGCACGACACCCGACCACAGATTCCTCTACACGGCGCAGGGCCTCGGCCTGGGCACCCCGTACAGCCTCCGCCAGGCGTTCTCACCCGCGCTGCTCACCTTCGCCATCGCCGACGACGGCACCCTGCGCAAGGTCGATACGCTGCCGCTCGACCGGACGCCCGTCGCCATGGCGCTCTCCGGGGACGGCCGGCACCTCTACCTCGGGATCGGCAACGGCCCGGCCGGCTTCTTCCGCGGCGCGCTGGCGCACTACCGGATCGGCGACGACGGCCGGCCCGTCGCCGACGGCGACCCGATCCGCCTCGGCCGATTCCTCGACGGCGCCCCGCAGCCGTACCTCAGCCCGGACGGCACCCGCCTTTACATCGCGAGCGTCTTCGCCAAGTCCATCGTCTGGTTCGACATCGACGACGACGGCACTCCGCACGGGCCGGCCGGGCGCGCCAAGTCGTCCGGCGTCTTCCCCATCACGCCGGTGTTCGCGGCGGGCGGCGACTTCCTCTACGTCCCCAACGAGCAGTCGAAGTCGATCACGGCGTTCGCGGTGGCCCCCGGCGGAGCGCTGACCGAGCTCCCCGGCTCGCCCTATCCGACCGGCAAGTTCCCGCACAATCCGGTCGCCGGCGCCGACGGCCGTTTCGTGTGGTTCGCCAACACCATGTCGCACACCATCGACGGCTTCGCCGTCGACCCGGACGGGGCGCTGCGGCGGGTGCCCGGCTGCCCCGTCGACACCGAGCCCGGGCCGGCGATGCTGGCGCTGTCGTCCGACGGCACCCGCCTCTACCTGGTCTCCTCACCGGTGTTCAAGAACGGTTCCAAAGTGGTGGTGACCTGCTTCTTCATCGGGGACGACGGCAGTCTGCGGCCCTCCGGCCACGCCCCCGCGCCGACCGGACTGGCATTCGCCGACGGACCCAGCGCCGCCGTGGTGCCACTCGCCTGACCACCTGTGTAGGAATCTGGACAGTCGCGGCCCGGCCCGTCGGCCATCGTGAGGTCAGTCACGATCACGGCTCACCCCCAGGAGGAATCCCATGAACGCCCACACCGACACCATCATCGACGCCCACAACCGCGGCCTCGCCGAGCACGACAAGGAGCTGTTCGCGACCATCTTCGCCGACGACGTCGCCGTCGAGATGCCGGGCTCGTCGTTCCAGGGCATCGAGGGGTTGCTGGCGACGATCGAGGTCTTCTACACGGCCTTCCCGGACATCAGTCTCACCACGCGCCAGGTGTGGGCCGACGAGAGCGGCGTGGTGCTGGAGCAGGTGTTCAACGGCACGCACGACGGCCCGCTCGCCACGCCCGACGGCGAGGTCCCGCCGACCGGCAAGAAGGTGACCTTCGGTCTGATCGACACCTTCCTGCTGAACGACGACGGCAAGGTGACCGATCACCGCGTCTACTACGACAACCTCGGCTTCCTCAGCCAGCTCGGCCTGGCCTGAGCCCCGGCCGAAGCCTTCGGGGTTCGGCACCTGAGCCTTCGGGTTCGCTCCCCGAGCGTTCGGAGTCCACTCCCTGAGCCTTCGGAGTCCGCTCCCTGAGCCTGTCGAAGGAGACGGCCCGGCACCCCCGTTCGCGGGAGTGCCGGGCCGTCGTCGTCCGGGGTCGCCGACCCGTCAGAAATCCTCGTCGAGGAACGCGGCGTAAGCGGGCAGATCGAGCTGACCGTGTCCGGACAGTCCGATCACCACCACCTCTTCGGTGTCGCTGTTCGCCACGTGCGCCGCGCAGGCGGCGATGGCGTGCGTGGATTCCGGCGCCGGCACGATGCCCTGGGTCCGCGCGAACTGCACGCCCGCGCTGAACGCGTCGTGCTGGCTGATCGCGGTGCCCTCGACCAGACCCAGCTTCACCGTGTGGCTCAGCGCCGGCGCCATGCCGTGGTAGCGGAGGCCGCCCGCGTGGATCGGGTCGGGCACGAAGTCCATACCGAGGGTGTGCATCTTCAGCAGCGGGGTCAGGCCGGCCACGTCACCGTGGTCGTACCGGTACTCGCCCTGGGTGATCGACGGGCAGGCGGCCGGCTCGGCGGCCACGATGCGCGGGTTGCTGCGGCCGTGGATCTTCTCCCGCAGGAACGGAAACGAGAGGCCGGCGAGGTTGGATCCGCCTCCGGCACAACCGAAGACGACGTCCGCACCGCCGGGCTCCACCGCGTACAGCTGCTCGACGGCCTCCTGGCCGATCACGCTCTGGTGCAGCACCACATGGTTGAGCACGCTGCCGAGGGCGTAGCGCGTGTCGTCGTTCTGCGCCGCCACCTCCACCGCCTCGCTGACGGCCATGCCGAGGCTGCCGGTGGTGTTCGGGTCCTTGGCCAGCATGGCCCGGCCGGACTCGGTGAGATCCGACGGGCTCGGGTGCAGCGTGCCGCCGTAGGTGCGGATCAGGTAGCCGCGGTAGGGCTTGGAGTCGTACGACGCTCGCACCTGCCACACCTCGACGTCGATCCCGAACTGCGCGCCGGCGAACGCCAGGGCGCTGCCCCACTGACCGGCGCCGGTCTCCGTGGTGAGCTTCTTGACGCCGTCGACGCTGTTGTAATACGCCTGCGCCACAGCGGAATTCGTCTTGTGGCTGCCGACCGGGCTCACGCCCTCGTACTTCACGTAGATGCGCGCCTTGGTGTTCAGCGCCTTCTCGAAGTTGCGGGCGCGGAACAGCGGCGACGGCCGCCACATCTTGTAGATCTCGCGCACCGCCTCGGGGATCTCGACGTAGACCTCGTCGGTCACCTCCTGCGCGATCAGCCCGGCCGGGAACAGCGCGGCGAGGTCGTCGGGCCCGACCGGCTCCTTGGTGCCCGGGTGCAGATGCGGCGGGATCGGCGTACCGAGCTCGGCCGCCAGGTTGTACCAGTGGGTGGGCACCTCGACGGTGACCATGTCGGAATGGGAGGTGTCCACGGCGGGACGGAACTCGGAAGTCGTCATGCCCGTCACTGTAGTGGTCCCTGTGATCGGTCACACAGGTGGCATATGCCGGACACTGGGACGTATGAGCACTGCGAACGCATGGACCGCGCACGGCTTCTCCGGCCTCGACAGCTTCGTCTTCGGCCCGCGCGAGGTGCCCGCGCCCGGACCCGGCGAGATCACCGTGTCGGTCACCGCCGCCGGGGTGAATCCGGCCGACCTGAAGCACGTCCGGCGCGCGAGCGACCCGGCGCTGCTTCCGATGCCGATCGGGTACGAGATCGCCGGCACCGTGTCCGCCACCGGTCCGGGTGCGGTCCTCGGTTCGGGCGCCCCGGCGGCGATCGGCGACCGGGTCGCCGCCTTCCGGGTGCACGGCGGCTACGCCGAGGCGCTGACCGTTCCGGCGACCGATGCCTTCGCGCTCGACGCGCACGTCGACCATCGCGCCGCCGCCGGTCTGCTGCTCGCCGGATGCACCGCCGCCGAACTGCTGCATCGCAGCGGCGCGCGGCGCGGCGACACCGTCGTCGTGCACGGTGCTTCCGGTGCGGTCGGCACCGTCGTTCTGCAGCTGGCCCGCCGCGCCGGGATCACGGTGATCGGCACCTGCGGCCCCGATCGGGAGGACGACGTACGACGCTTCGGCGGCATCCCCGTCCCCCGCACCCCGAGCCCCGTTCCACGCCCGCTGAGCCCCGTCGAAGGGACTTCGCTCGCCGCCCGGATCCGCGCCGCCGCTCCCGGACCGGTCGTCGCCGCGCTCGACTGCGCAGGCACCCCCGAGGCGGTGGCCGCGAGCCTCGATCTGGTGCCGGAACGTTCCCGGATCCTCACCGTCGCGGCCCCCGCGGCCGCCCGCGAATACGGGTTCACCGCGCTCGCCGGCACCGCCCCGGACAGCGCCGCCTACCGCGATTCCGTACGCGCGCAACTGGTCTCCCTGCTCGGTACCGGTGAGCTGACGGTCCCGATCGCCCGCACCTTCGACCTGTCGGAGGCCCCCGCCGCACTGGAACTGGTCGCCTCCGGTCACGCCCACGGCAAGGTGGTCCTGCTCCCCTGAGCCCCGCGGGCACGGGCGGGCCCGTCCGCCCCGCCGGGATACAGTGAAGCGCCCGCCTGGCACACCCGAAAGGCGCCCAGCACCGATGCATCTCGTCCGAATCTTCGGCCTGTCCTTCCTGGTCTCCCTCGCCGCACTGGTCGCGGCGTTCTTCTACGGCGGCACCACCGCCGTCCTGCTGACCCTGATCCTGGGCATCATGGAAGTGACGCTGTCGTTCGACAACGCCGTCATCAACGCGACCGTGCTGCAACGGCTGAGCGAGTTCTGGCAGAAGATCTTCCTGACCGTCGGCGTGGTGATCGCCGTCTTCGGTATGCGTCTGGTGTTCCCGCTCGTCATCGTGTGGATCGCGTCGGGTAAGAACCCGTGGGATGCGCTCGACCTGGCACTGCACCCGCCCGCCGGCGGGGCCTCGCACTTCCCTGACGGTTCACCGAGCTACCAGACCATGCTCACCGACGCGCACCCGCAGATCGCCGCCTTCGGCGGCATGTTCCTGTTGCTGCTCTTCCTCGATTTCCTCTTCGCGGACAAGGAGATCACCTGGCTGTCGTGGATCGAGCGGCCGCTGATCCGCATCGGCAGACTCGACCAGCTGTCGGTCGTCGTCGCGTCGACCCTGTTGCTGATCACCGGCACCGTGATCGCCCCGGACGGCACCACCGGCACGGTGATGGTCGCCGGAGTCCTCGGCATGGTCACCTACATCCTGGTCAACGGCCTGGGTGACTTCTTCCACGTCGACGAGGAGGGCATCGAGGAAAGCCTCGACGACGCCCCGCGCCGCTCGGGGCCGTCGGACCTCGCCAGGGCGACCGGCAAAGCGGCGTTCTTCCTGTTCCTCTATCTCGAGGTGCTCGACGCGTCGTTCTCGTTCGACGGCGTCATCGGCGCGTTCGCCATCACCGCCGACCCGATCATCATCGCGCTGGGCCTGGGTCTGGTCGGCGCCATGTTCGTCCGCTCGCTCACCGTCTACCTCGTCCGCCAGGGCACGCTGTCGGAGTACGTCTACCTGGAACACGGCGCCCACTGGGCGATCGGCGCACTGGCACTGATCCTCTTCTACTCGATCGGCACCGAGGTGCCCGAGCTCGTCACCGGCCTGATCGGCGTGGTGCTGATCGGCGCCGCGCTGATCTCCAGCATCGTCCGCAAGCGCGCCTTGTCCGAACACTGAACTCCGTCCATTCGTTGACTGCGCCCTTCGACTCCGGTCAGGAGCCAGGTCCAGCAACCGATCAATCCGGAAGCATCGGGGCGTCGTCGCCGTGCTGTCGCCCCACCAGCCGCCCACGCGTCACCGCGTCACGACCGAACCGGGCCTTCAACTCGTCGATCGCCACGTCCAGCTCCGCCGCGTGGTCGTCACCCACCGCGCCGGTCCGGCCGTCGAACGGCAGGGCCAGCTGCACCGCGTCGTACGACGACAAGTTGGTCAGCGAGAGCCCGATGAGCGTGCACCCGCGGTCGCGGATCAGCGGCAGCGCATCGTCGAACAGGCCTCGCGCGAGCGCGAGGAGGACCGCGGTCGAATCGGTGGGCTCACCGAGCGACCGCGACCGCGTCACCCTCGAGTAGTCGTCGAACCGCAATCGCAGGACGACGGTCCGGCACACCCGCCGCGCGCCACGCAGCCGCTTGCCCAGTCCATCGACGATGGCGAGCAGTGTCGCCTCGATGTCGCGTTCGGACTTGATCCGGCGCCCCAGCGCCCGTTGCGCACCGATGGACTTGCGGCGCCGCCCCGTCTCGACGCGGCGCGGATCGCGCGCCATCGCCAGCGCGTAGAGGTGGCGGCCGATGTTCTGACCGAGAAGCGCCGCCAGGCCCGACTCGCCGAACGCGGCCATGTCGCCGACGGTACGGATTCCGGCCGCGGTGAGCCGCTCCTCGGTCTTGCGACCCACACCCCACAGGCTGCGCACCGGCAGCGGGTGCAGGAAGGCCAGTTCACCGTCGGGCGGTACCTCGAGCAATCCGTCGGGCTTACCCGCCCCGCTGGCGACCTTCGCCAGAAACTTGGTCCGTGCGATGCCGACGGTGATCGGCAGCCCCACCTCGCCGCGGACCCGTTCGCGGAGCCGCGTGGCGATCTCCCGCGGGCTGCCGCTGATCTTCCGCAGACCACCGACGTCCAGGAACGCCTCATCGACCGAGATCCCCTCGACGATCGGCGTGGTGTCGCCGAAGACGTCGAACACCGCACGACTGGCCTCGACGTAGGCGGCGAAGCGCGGCGCGACGGTCACCGCCCGGCCCCGGCAGAGTGCGCGCGCCTCCCGGCCCGGCATCGGCGTCCGCACCCCGCACGCCTTGGCCTCGTAGCTCGCCGCCAGCACCACCCCGCCACCGACCAGAACCGGCCGCCCGCGCAATCCCGGGTCGTCCCGCTGCTCCACCGACGCGTAGAACGAATCCAGATCGGCATGGAGGATCGACGCCTCGCTCCGTCCGGCCCGCTCGATCCTCACTCCCGGATGGTCCCACCGCCCTCCGACAGAGAGCTCGGGCCGGGAGACCTTGCCGGCTGAGCAGGCCGAGGAACGAGACCACACCGAAGCCGGCCCACGACGACGCACCGGGGTGAGGCGGTTCCGCGGAGCCGCTCGCCCGTCCGACGAATTCGGCGGGCTCTCCGCGGACGACGCTCTCGGCTACTTCCGGCGGGCCTTCAACACCACGTCGTCCATGTGGCGCTGGTCGCTGACTCCACCCGCCGGGCGGCCGCGCGGCACGGTATCGAGGATCTGCACGTCGAGCAGGTCGGCGAAGCGGGCGGCGATGTCACCGGGCTGGACGTAGGCGTCGGGGTCGTGGCCGTGCGCGCGGATGCCCTCGGCGTCGTGCGCGACGACGAGCAACGTGCCGCCCGGCACCAGCGCGTCGACCAGCTTCTCGATCACGTCCATCCGCGCGATGTCGACCGGGAAGTAGTGCAGCGCAACAAGATCGAACCCGGCATCCCCGCTCCCCGCGCTCGTCGTCACGCTCCCCGAGCTTGTCGTTCCGCTCCCCGAGCTTGTCGAGGGGACCGGATCGACCGTGAGATCCGCCTGCCGCCACACGATGGTTTCACGTGAATCAATCGCGGCGGCCCGATCGAGCGCGACCTGCGAGATGTCCACGGCGACCACCGTCCAGCCCCGATCCGCGAGCCATCGCGCGTCCGCTCCCTCGCCGCTCCCGACGTCCAGCGCCCGGCCCGGCGCCAGGTCCGCGGCTTCGCGGATCAGGGCCGGGTTCGCCTGTGCCGTCCACAGCCGGTCCGCGCCGGAATAGCGCTCATCCCATTCGGCCGCGCTGTGCGGATTGCCGTCGTGCCCGTGCTCGTGACTCATACCCTCCACGGTATCCGGCAAACCCGATCCGTGCGCGCCGCCGGGGCGTGCGCGCACACTGGAACCCATGTCCCGCTCCCCACGCATCGGTGTCCAGCTCCAGCCCCAGCACGCCCCCGACTACGGCCTGATCCGCGACGCAGTGTTGCGCGCCGAGGACCTCGGCGTCGACGTCATCTTCAACTGGGATCACTTCTATCCCCTCTACGGGGACCCCGACGGCGCCCACTTCGAATGCTGGACCATGCTCGGCGCCTGGGCCGAGGAGACCGAACGCGTGGAGTTCGGCGCGCTGGTGACCTGCAACAGCTACCGCAACCCGGATCTGCTCGCCGACATGGCGCGCACCGTCGATCACATCTCCGGCGGCCGGCTGATCCTCGGCATCGGCAGCGGCTGGTTCGAGCGCGACTACACCGAGTACGGCCACGACTTCGGCACCAAGGGCAGCAGGCTCGACGCCCTCGCCGAGTCGCTTCCGCGAATCACCGATCGCCTCGGCAAGCTCAATCCCCCACCGGTGCGCGACATTCCGGTGATGATCGGCGGCGGCGGACCGCGCAAGACCCTGCCGCTGGTCGCGCGATATGCCGACATCTGGCATTCGTTCGTCAACGTCGAGACCTACCGCGAGAAGAGCGCCCTGCTCGCCGGCTACTGCGCCGATCTCGGGCGCGATCCGGGCGACATCGAGCGCTCCGCCGAGATCCGCTACCGGGGCGACGCCGGCGCGACCCTGAGCTTCGCCGACGCGATCAGTGCCGAGGGCGTCTCGCTGTTCACCGTCGCCACCGGCGGCCCCGACTACGACCTGACCGCCGCCAAACTCCTCTGCGACTGGCGCGACCGGAACCGGTAGTGGACGCGCCAGGTGGAGTTCCATCCGAGCTCCCCCGACCACGACCGGTCAGCCGTCACCGAACACGCCCCAGCAGAGACCGTTCCGCTGCGCCTGATCGGCGAGCACCAGCTGGCGCACGGCGGGAGGCAACAGCGCGCGCTGCCGGTCACGCTCGGCGAGCCTGACCTCGTCGCGTTCACCGGCCGGGGCGGCGGCCATCGCGGCCTTGATGGCGTAGGCGGCGGCCCCGAGATCGTGCTCGGCGACGTGACCGACGCACGCCGCCTGTCCGGCCGCGTGGGCGGCGAAGCGTGCGGCGCCGGTCAGCGGCCGGGCCGCTCCCATCGCATGGCCGCCGAGTGCCCGAGCCGCCATCATCGCCAGGTCTCCAGCGGCCCAGGCCCGGGCCGCCTCGATCGCCGCGCGCGGGCGGGCGTCCCCGGGACACGTCGCCTCGAACAAGCCGAGAACGCGCTCGGCGCAGGTGGCCGCCCAGAGTGCGAGCAGATGGTGGTCGTCGTCGGTGAGCGTGCCGCCGCGACGGATGGTGATCATCGCCGGATCGCGGACGGACGGCAGGATCACGCTCACTCCTGCGCCAGCGCGTGCCGGGCCGCGCGATACCCGCTCATGCCGTGCACGCCGCCGCCGGGCGCGGTGGCCGCCGAACACAGGTACACCCCCGGCACCGGTGTCGCCTGGGGCGTCGGCCGGACCACTGGCCTCGCCAGCAGCTGACGCAACGACGTTGCGCCGCAACCGATGTCGCCGCCGACGTTGTTGGCGTTGTACCGCTCGAGACCGGCGGCCGTGGTCACGATGGTGCCGCTCACCACGTCGCGGAAGCCCGGGGCGCACCGCTCGATCTGCTCGACGATCGCGTCCGAGCAATCCGCATCGCTCCCCGCCGGGACATGGCAGTACGCCCACGCCAGATGCGTGCCCGCGGGCGCACGCGTGGGATCGATCCGCGTCGGTTCGCCACCGAGCACCCAGGGAACGGCCGGAATCCGGCCCGCGGCCACCGCGCGCTCGGACTCGGCGATCTGTCCGACATCGGCGGCCAGATGAAAGGTCGCCGTTCGGGAGAAGCATTCGTCACGCCACGGAATCGGTTCGCGCAGCAGGAAATCCACCTTGCATGTGCCCGGCCCGTAGCGGAAGCGGCCGAGCGCGCGGCGGTACCGGGCCGGCAGCCGCTCCCCCATGATCGCCGCGAACGCACGCGGCGAGGTGTCGAAGAACAGCCGGTCCGCCCGCGGAAGTTCGGCGAGACCGGTGATCCGGCGACCAGTCTCGATCGTGCCGCCGGCGGCGGTGACCACCGAGGCCAGCGCGTCGGAGATCGCCTGCGAACCCCCGCGCGCCACCGGCCACCCGGAGCCGGCGAGCGTCGCCAGCAGCAGTCCCGCGGCCGTCGACCCCGCGGACGACAGCGGGCGGGCTCCGTGGGCGGCGATACCGGCGAACAGGGCGCGCGTCGCGTCGTCGCGGAAGGCGCCGCGCGTGAACGCGCTCACCGGTAGCGCGGCCGCCGCACCGAATCGGCCGAGCGCCAACGGATGCCGCGGTGGCGCGGGCAGTCCGAGGACGTCGTCGACCAGGCCGGGTGATTCCCCGGCCCACCCGACGGCCGCCTCCCACCGCCGCGCATCCCGGCCGAGTCCGGCCGCGCGTCGTTCACGATCCCGCGCGAGCCCGATCGCGTGGCCCGGCCCGAATCCGTGGACCACGGACAGGTCCGGGACCAGCCAGCGCAGCCCGTGGTCGGCGAGCGCGAGTCGCTCGAACGCGGGTGAGACGAAGCCGGTCGGGTGAACCGCCGAGCAGGCGTCCCGGCGGATCCCGGCGCCGAACGCCTCATCGGTGCGCGCACCGCCCCCGATCGTCTCGGCGGCCTCGCACACCAGTACCCGGTGACCCGCGCGCGCCAGCACGGCCGCCGCGGTGAGGCCGTTCGGTCCGGCGCCGACCACCACGTCGTCGTAGTCCATAGGACCCAGGCTTCCACACGGCGCCCGTCTCCCGGCGGCGTCGCCCGGCCCGACCGATTAGATTGATGCCATGCCTCCCGCTCGACGGCGCCCGGTCGCGCTGCCCGCCCTGAGTCTCGTCCTGGCGCTGTTCTTCGGTGCGCTCGGTGCCGCCCCCGCACGCGGCGACGCCCCGCTCCAGTTGCCCGCCGGGGAGCAGGTGGTCGATTCCGCGGACGCCCTGACTGTCGACCAGGAGAACCAGGTCAAGCAGGCGGTGACCAAGCTGTCGGCCGACGAGAACGTGCAGTTGTACGTGGTCTACGTGCGCAATTTCGACGGCAAATCACCCGCCGCCTGGGCACAGCAGACGCAGGATCTGAGCGAGATGAGCTACCGCGACATCCTCCTCGCGGTCTCCGTCGACGACCACAAGTTCTACTTCGGCAGCGCCGACGCCATCGACGACTTCCCCGCCTCCGACCTGCGCTCGATCGCCGATTCGGCGATCGCACCGGCCGTCCGCGACGGCAGATGGGAGAAGGCGGCACTCGACACCGCCCACGACCTCGATCGCACCAGCTCGCACCGGTGGATCTACCTGCTCATCGCCGTTCTCGTCGTCCTCGCGATCCTGGCCGGCATCGTGGCCGCGCTGTACCGCCGCAGCAAGCGGCGGCAAGCCGACGACGACGCCGAGGCCGCCATCGCCTCCGACGCCGTGCTCACCGTCGACGAACTGACCTCGCAGCCGATCGAGGTGCTCGATCCGTGGTCCGCGGAGGTCCTGACCAGTACCGACAACGCCGTCTCGGTCAGCGCGGACGAGCTGGCCCTGGCGGTCGAGGAGTTCGGCGACGCCGCCGTCGCGCCGTTCCGCGCCGCCCTGACCACCGCGGAGAGCGCGCTCGCCGCGTCGTTCCGCCTGCGCCGCTCGTACGACGTGGATGCCGGCCTCGGCACCGCCGAACGGCACCGCCTCCTGGTCGAGATCATCAGCATGTGCTCGGACGCCGACGCGGCCCTCGACGAGCAGGTCCCGGCCTTCGACCGCCTGCGCGATCTGGTGACCGATGCCGGCGACCGGCTCGACGCGCTGGCCGACCGCTCGGCACGGCTGGCCGACCGGCTCGACGATGCCGCCGAGCACGAGGCCGCGGTCACCGGGTCGTCCGGCCGGGCCGTGGCCCAGTCGGTCGCCGGGAACGTCGCGCTGGCCCGCGAGCTGGTGCAGTTCGCCGACGACAGCATCGGGCAGGGCCGCGAGGCCGGCACCGAGGCGGGCGGTCCGTCGACGGTGGCCGCGATCCGCTCGGCCGAGTGCGCGCTGGACACCGCGGGCAAGCTCCTCGATGCCCTCGCCGACGCCGAACTGAACCTCGCTCTGGTCGGCGAGGCGACGGAGGGCTCCCCGGTCGCCACCGCCACGGTGAGCGCCGCCGAGAGCTTCATCGACACCCGGCGCGGTGCCGTCGGCACACCGGCGCGCATCCGGCTCTCCGAGGCCGAACGGCTGCTCGACGCGGCCGAGCGGACCGACGGTCCGGAGGAGGCGGCCGCCTCGACGGCGGCGGCCCTCGCCCACGCACTGGAGGCGCTGTCCCTCAGCGGGCGGGACGTCGAGGCGTGGCGGGTGTCGTCCGACGACGGCGGCCCGGTGCTGACGGGGGTGCTGGTCGACGCGGTGGTCTCGACCGGCCCGCAGTCCGCGCCGACGGAGATCGGCCGGGGCGGTTTCACCATCGGTGGCCGTACCCCGGGCTCCTTCGGCGGGACCGAGACGTCCGGGCGGATCGCCACCGGGGGTCGTCACTGACGGGTCCGGTGCAAGCGGACCCGAGGACTACTTTTACTTAGCTAACCTAAGTATTAGACTGGAATCGTGACCGAAGCCGACCCCGCCGCGATCGGACGGCTGCGCGCCGCCGTGACCCGGCTGTATCTCTCGCTGCGCCGCAACTCGCCCAGCACCGAGCTGACCGCGGCGCACGCCTCGGCGATCGCGACGCTGACCGATCACGGACCGATGCGGATGGGCGACTTCGCCCAGCGCGAATCGATCCGGATGCCCTCGGCGACCACACTCATCGACACCCTGGCCCGCAAGGAGATGGTGCAGCGCCGGCCGGACCCGGACGACCGGCGCGCCGTGCTCGTCGAACTGACCGACCACGGCCGCGAGGCCGTCGCCGAACTCCGCACGCACCGCGACGAGGTGCTCGCGGCCGCCGTCGAATCGCTCCCGCCGGAACACCGTGCCGCGCTGATCGACGCCCTTCCCGCCCTCACCGCACTGCAAGCAGCCCTGGAGCGGTGCCCCGGTCGCGATTCCGGCGAGTGAGGCCCGGTTCTCCCCACCCCGTGTCGCGGGCCCTCCATGGTGCCGCGGGTTCCGCATGGGCCGCGACGCGGAGCTGGACCCGCGACACACGTCGCAGGCCCACCGCTTGAGCCGCCGGTAGAGTCGCGTCCATGCCGACCGCCCTCGTCACCGGAGCCAGCCGCGGTGTCGGCGCCGCGATCGCCCGGGTCCTCGCCGACACGCACGAGCTGATCCTCGTCGGCCGCGACGGTACCGCGCTCGACGCCGTCGCCGCCGACGTCGGGGCCGCCGCGGTCCTGCGGGTGGACCTCACCGACCACGACGCCCTCGCGCGCGCCGTCGCCCCGATCGACGAACTCGACGCACTGGTGCACTCCGCCGGAATCGCGAGCGCGCTGCGGCCGGTCGGCGACACTCGAGCGAGCGAATGGCGTGACCTGATGGAGATCAACGTCATCGCCGCCGCCGAGCTCACCCGGCTTCTGCTGCCCGGCCTGCGGGCACGGCGCGGCCACCTCGTCTTCCTCAATTCGGGTGCGGGCCAGAACGTGCGCGCCGACTGGACTCCCTACGCCGCCAGCAAGTTCGCCCTGCGCGCACTCGCCGACGGGATCCGCGCCGAGGAGCCGGACCTGCGCGTCACGTCGATCTACCCCGGGCGGATCGATACCGACATGCAGCGCGGCATCGTCGCCCTGGAGGGCCGGCCCTACGACGCCTCGCAGTTCCTCAGTCCGGAGACGGTGGCCCTGGCCGTCGCCCAGACGATCGCCGCTCCGCCGGACGCGCATCCGACAGACCTGATCCTGCGCCCCCGCGGCCGATAGGCACGCACGCGCGCCCCACCCGGCCGCGTTCGCAGAAGACCGGCCGTCTCGGCGCCGCGGGCGGCGATATTCCCCCGGCGGCGCCCCAGCGGCCGATGTTCTGCGGCCCAGGCCGTGGCCTACAACTGCTTCAGGTCCGACTGCTCCCAGACCGCCCGCATCGACACGATCTTTCCGGCGTCGTCGAACACCATGATGTCGACCGGGGTGATCTCGAACGACATCCCCGCGGTCCCGGTGACGAGGGTGAACTCGAAGACCGCGGTGTCGCCCGCGATCTTGGCCCACTTGAGTGTCGCCTCGCGCGAATCGAGGCCGGTGATGATCGAGTAGAACTCGATCAGTTCCTGCCGGGTCCGGCGGATCGGCGCACCGATCGGATCCTCCACCGTCGCCCCGTCCGCGTAGAGATCGGCGAGTTGTTCGGCCGTTCCGTTCGACAGCAACTCGACGTAGGCGTCGACCACCGCCCGCTTGTCCGCGCTCATGCACCCTCCACAGAAATAGAACGTGTTCTAGTCACTCGGACGATAGCAGGCCCTCGGCCCGGTCACCGATGGTTGGTGATCAGAACCTCGCGGGAGCCGTTGCGGTCTTTCCGGTGATACGACGAATTGGCGTAGCTGTGTTCCAGCGTGTGCACCACGAAACCGTGACGGCAGGCCCAATCGGCCAGCTGCGAATGCTCGGTTCCTTTGTGCGACAGCACATTCGACAGTCCGAAGACGCCGCCGCGCGCCGCGAAGCGGGACAGCTCGTCGAGCAGCGCGGTCTCGTCGTCCACGGTCCAGGCGTTCTGCTCGTTGTACGGCGCGGTGCCGAGGAGATACGGCGGATCGCAGTAGACCACGTCGGTGCTCTCGACCTCGCCGAAGACCTCGCGGAAGTCGCGGGTCCACAGCTCGGGCGCGAGCCGATGCATTCGGGTGACCGTGTCGAAGAGGTTCTTGCGCACCCGGGAGTTGAAGTCCCGCTTGCCGACCGGCATGTTGAACCGACCGCGGCCGTTGTAGCGGATCTGGTTGTTGAAGCCGAACACCACCAGCGCGAAGAAGGCGAACGGCCGACGGCGATCCGCCGGGTCCATCGCGTTGAAATCCGCGCGGAGCCGCAGGTAAGCGTCCTTGTTGACCCGGCCCAGCCCGTTCGACGAGTTGGCTCCGTAGGCCTGATAGCCGTATCGCTGGCTGTCGGTGAGTTCGTACTCGGCGATGAGCCGCTCGACCTCCGCGACGATCTCACCGTACGACGTCGAGACGAAGAGCCGGGCGAGGGCGATGACGTCGCCCTGCACGTCGTTGAGGACGACCCGCGGGTATCCGGCGTTCATGCCGACGGTCATCGAACCGCCGAAGACGTCGACGAAGCGCCGGTGCGACTCGCTCGGAGCGGGCAGCAGCGGGATGATCTCGCGGACCAGGCGCTTCTTGTTCCCGGTGTAATTTAGCGGACTGCGGACCACCGAGGTGGTCTCGACGGAGATGTCGGTCGACGTCTCGACTCCGCCCGACCGGCGTGCCGGGGCCGCCCCCGACCGAGCCGCCACGGTCGGGGCTTCACTCGATCCGCATGCCGGGGCATCCTCCGACCGGTCCGCCACGGTCGCGACTCCGCTCGAGCGGCTCGGTGAGGCAGCCCGCGGCCGGCGGGCCGCCACCCGGCAGACGAAGAGGCGCTCGACGATGTCGCCGATCCCCGATCGGCCGGTGGTGAACTCGCGGTGCGGGACGTCGATCACCTCCACCCGGCCGCGACGGCCCATCACCGAGAGGATGTCGTCATCGGTCAGGCGGGCGGCCGAGCGGGCGTTGCCGCGCTCGCCGGTGTCGTTGTAGCTCATGACGATGGTCGACGTGTCGAGCGCATCGATCAGGTCGCTGAACGCGGGCAGCGCCGCGGTGGTGCAGTAGTCGCTCTTGAGGTGGCGGCGGTCCATCTTCCGTGCCTTGAAGCGCACCGGCCCCTGCTGCCAGTCGGTCACGTTGTCGAGCACGTGGTAGAGGTCGCCGTATTGCCGCGAGTTGTAGGGCGGGTCGATGTAGACCAGATCCCAATGCTGTTCGCGGACAAGTTGATTCGCGTCGCGCCGGGTGACGGCATGCGGCCTGGAGAACTCCTCCAGTTCGGGGAGACCGAACACCAGGCGGGGTTGCTCGGCAGCCGCACCGGCGCGGAACGCGTCGTAGTGCCCGACGGTGGCCGCCTGCTTGTCCATCCCGTACAGCAGGCTGCTGATCAAGACGGCGCGTTCGCGCTCGGTGATCCGCCCGGCGTCCGTCCAGTCCTCGATGCGCGAGCGGAAGTGCCCGATCAGCCGCGCGTTGTCGTCACTGAAATACGTGCCGGCGAAGGTCGTGGAGAAGTAGTTCGGAGCCGGCGCGCGGACGTCGTTGATCTCCCCGACCAGTTCACACAGCAGCTCGTCGCGCATGGTTCCGCTTCCGAAGAACGCGCGATAGATCGTGGTGTTCGAGGAGAGCAGGTCGTTGAAGGTGACGGCGAGCCCGGCTCGTGCCAGCGACTCCCCGACCACCCCGGTGCCGGCGAACAGATCCGCGGCGGTCCCCGGCGGTGCGGGCAGCGCCGCGAGCACCTCGTCGAGCACCGGCAACACCGCGCGCTTGGAGCCCAAGTAGCGGCGGTTCCGCAGCTGAAACGTCTTCACGACCTGCGTCTTTCCATTTCTGCATCGCCCCCGCGGCGACGTTACCACCCCGCCCCAGCCACCTTCTCCCTCCCCGGCAAGACACAAGGTCCGGGGCCGGTGACCACATGGTGGAAACCAGCCCCGGACCTTCTGACGGGATGCGTCGCGCGGAGCGCGGCTACTTCAGGTCGGCGGACGACTTGCCGAGCACCCGGCGGGCGATGATCAGCTGCTGGATCTGCTGGGTGCCCTCGAAGATGTCCAGGATCTTCGAGTCGCGCGCCCACTTCTCCAGGAGTTCGGTCTCGCTGTAGGCGGCGGTGGCGCCGATCTCGACGGCCTTGTTGGTCAGCTCGGTGACGGTGCGGCCGGCCTTGGCCTTGCTCATCGACGCCTCGAGCGAGTTGGGCTCCTTGTTGTCCGCCATCCACGCCGCGCGCAGGGTGAGCAGCCAGGAGGCCTCCCAGTCCGACTCGAGCCGGATGAACTCGGCGACCGCGGCGTGCTGGGCGGCGGCGGGACGGTCGTAGTCGACGGGGTGTCCGGCCTCCTCCAGGATCCGGCGCAGTTCTTCGAGCGCGGCACGACCGAGGCCGACGGCCATGGCGGCGACGACGGGGCGGGTGTTGTCGAAGGTCTGCATGACCCCGCCGAAGGCCTTCTTGACGTCGATCTCCGGGCTGCCGAGCAGGTTGCCGGATGGGACGCGGACGTCATCGAACCGCACGACGGCGGTGTCCGACGACCGGATCCCCAGCTTGTTCTCCAGCCGCACCACGGTGACACCCTCGGTGTCCATCGGCACGACGAAGCTCTTGATGGCGGCGCGCCCGAGCGAGGCGTCCAGCGTCGCCCAGACCACCACGTGGTCGGCGCGCGAGCCGGCCGTCACGAAGATCTTCTCTCCGTTGATCACGTAGTCGTCGCCGTCGGCGACGGCGGTCGTCGAGACGGCGGCCGAGTCGCTGCCGAAGCCCGGCTCGGTGATCGCCATCGCGGCCCACACGTCGCCGAAGCGCTCCAGCTGCTCGTCGTCGGCGACGGCGGCGATCGCCGCGTTGCCCAGGCCCTGGCCCGGGATCGACAGCATCAGGCCGACGTCGCCCCAGCTCAACTCGCGGGCGTTGAGCACCGACCGCAGGTTGGCGCCGTTCACGGTGTCCTCGGACGACGAGCCGGACTCGGCCTCGCCGGAGCGCTCGGCGGACCGGGCCTGCTTCGCGAGTTTGCCGAGCTCGTCGAGTTCGGTGGGGTATTCGTGCTCGGCCAGGTCGTATTTGCGAGTGATCGGCCGGAAGATGTGCTCGGCTGCGAGATGAGCACGCTCGACCGTGGAGTTCAGCTTCTCCGGGAGCTCAAGGTTGATCGCCATGGCCGCAACCTTACTACTGAGTAAGATAGTTGCCAAGGCCCTCGGCACGACCCGCCCCGACCACGGTCGGGCAGACTGAGGCCGTGTCTCTCCGTGTCCCGCCCTGGCGCAGTCGGCTGGCGGCCGCCGATCCCGGCCGGGCCCGGTTGACCGACGCCTTCACGATCTCCTCCGCGGTCCTGATCAGCGCACTCGCGGCCTGGGCGATCGTGCACTTCCTGGACGCGGAAGGCTCGCTGATCTCCATCGGCGTGTTCCTGCCGTTCCTGCTCGGCCGGATGACCAAGGACCCGACCGGACCGAAACGGCTGGTGACGACGGCGCTCGCCATCGTGCCGATCTGCCTGAGCTTCGCCCTCGCGCTCGCCCTGGAGCCGTGGCGCGCCGCCGCCGTCGCCGGTTTCATCGCGGTGGCCGGCGCGTCGATGTGGGTACGCCGCTTCGGCGGGCGGGCGACGACCCTCGGCTCGATCATGTTCTTCTCGTACTTCTTCGCCGGGATACAGCACTCGGGCCTGCATCAGCTGGGGGATTTCGTGCTGGTGGGAACCTGTGCGGTCGCCGCGATGCTCCTCGCCCGCTCCTTCGCACTGCTCGCCTTCCCGCGTCGTCAGATCACCCTCCTGGTACGCGAGCTGCGGGCCGCCTCGGCCGCCGCGATCGCGACGGCGACGCGTGCGTCCGCGGGTGACGCGCGCGCGAAAGCCGTGCACCGTGCGCTGATCCGCGTCGACGGCATCGCGACAGCGATCACCACCTGGCAGTCCCAGCACGCCACCGCGCGCTACCTCGGCTGCGACGAGGCCGCCTTCGCGACCCTCGTACTCGACGCGCGAATCGAGATCGATCACGCCTGCCTCGCCTGTGCCGCCCTCGCCCGGGACGACGGCACCGATCTGACCGCCGCCCTTCACGACCTGCGGACCGTCCTCTCCGAGCACGCCGCCGACGACGACCGGCGCCGCGCCGCCGACCGCGCCGCCGCGCAGCTCGAGCGCACGGAACCGACCGATGCGGTGCACCTGGCCGTCGTCAACGTCTGCCGCGCGACCGGCTCCCAGCAGGCGCTCGACAGCGCCGTCCGGCACCCGGACGAGGCCCCGGCCGAGCGGACCCCGGCACCGCCTCCCCAGCCCGCGCCGAAGACTCCCGCGCGGCCCGCGACCACCGCTGAATCGACTTCCACTACCCCGGATCCACGGTTCTGGCACCACTGGCGATACACCTCGCGCATGGCCGTCCAGGTGATGATCGCGGCGCTGATCGCGACCGTCGCCGGCGAGGCGATCTCGGCCTCGAAGTGGTACTGGGCCGTACTGACCGCCTGGCTGGTCTTCGTCGGCACCACCACCCGCGGCGCCATCCTCACGCGGGCCTGGCGGCGGATCCTCGGCACGGTCGGCGGCCTCGTCGTCGGTTACGGGCTGGCCGTCCTGCTCGACGGCGACCGCCTCGGACTGATCCTCGTCAGCGTGCTCACCGTCTTCGCCGCCCTCTACTTCGGCCCCCTCCGGTACACGTTCGTGGCCTTCTTCATGACCGTGCTGGTCGTGATGATCTTCGACCTGCTCGGGGCCCTCGACCTGCGGCTCCTCGACATGCGGCTCGACGAGACCGTGGTCGGCGCGGTGATCGGCGTCGCTTGCGCCTACCTGATCTTCTCGTCGAACTCGCGATCGGTCCTGATCGAGAAGACCACCGCCTACTTCGACGCGATCGACGACGTCCTCGGCTCCTCGCACGCCGCGCTCGACGGTGCGGATGCCGATCGGCGGGTGCTCGCCGCCGTCCACCGCCTGGATGCGGCCAGTTCCGCGGTGACCACCACCGCCGCGGCCATGACGACCGCCCTCGAGATCACCCGGCGATCGCCCGTCGACCGGCTGGAACAGATGATGACGACCACCGACCACTTCGCCGAGGGCGTCGGCCGCTGGTCGATCGACGCCGCACACGACCTGTCCACCACCGGCGCACCGGCGCCGGCGGCCGCCCAGCAGGCCTACGAGCGGGCCTTCGGCGTGGTGCTCGACACGTCGCAACGTGCCCGGGAGATCGTCATCCACGGCGCTCCCGGCGCCGGCGCCGCGCTCGCCGAGGGCACCCCGGTTCTCGCCGAATTGGCGAATCTCCCCTATTCGCGGACGTCGCCCCAGGTGAACGCGATCAAGCAGCTGTCCCGCGTCGATTGGGCGCTCCGCCGAACGATCGACATCCGATTGACCCGCTGAGTCGATCGACGGACGGCCACCGGCGAACGACACATCGCGGTCGCCCGGCGAGCGCGCTACGTTCTTACCGATGAGTACTCCCGCATATCCCCCGGCGCCCGTCAGCCCGCCGCCCGCACTCGTCGAGGACGGGCAGTACCGATTCGGCACCTACGACGGTCCGATCGGCGTCATCAATCCGCTCGACGCCGGGACCCGACACTCCTTCGACGGCACCCGCCGCAAGCGCTTCGACGGCGTCCGCCGGGCCAACCGGAATCTCCGGCTCAAGGAGTGGGAGGCGTTCCAGCTCGGCGACGACGACTGGTTCGTCCTCGGCGCGGTCTACAACGCCAAGACCGTGGGCCTGATCCAGGTGCTGGCGGTCAACAAGCACGACGCCACCATCACCCGCTGGGAGACCAAGATGCCCGCCCCGACGCTGTCGGTGGCGCGCGGACTGCTCGGTTCGTCGTCGCGCGGACGGGTGGCCGATTTCCGCGTCGAGATCGGCAATCATCTCGAGCGCGGCCGCATCACGGTCGACGCCCACCACCCCGGCCGCGGCGAGCTTCCCTCGATGGGCCTGCACGTCACCGGCTCCTGCGGGCGTGACGATGCCGCCCACCTGGTGGTGGTGCACCCGTTCAGCGCCGATCGGGCCCTGTACTCGCACAAGACGATGATGCCGATGGACGGCACCCTGGTGATCGGCGGCGAGCAGGTCGGTTTCGGCGCCGGCCGCGGTCACCTGATCCTCGACGACCACCACGGCGACTACCCGCGTCCGATGCGCTACGACTGGGTCACGGGCATCCGCACCACCGACGAGGGCATCGTCGAGGGGTTCAACCTCACCGACAACCAGGTCCTCGACCCGGCCGAATTCAACGAGAACGCCATCTGGATCGGTGATCGCCTCTGGCGCCTGCCGCCGGTGACCGTCGAACGTCCGCAGGGTCCGTGGGGCAAGTGGCTGATCCGCGACGCCGCCGGCGCCGTCGACGTCACCTTCTCCCCGACGGTCCGCTCCACCATGCACGTCGGCCCCCGCAAGTCACTGGCCGAGTACTACGCGCCGTACGGCTGGTACGAGGGCGCCATCTACGCCGAGGGCGCCTCGATGAACGTCGACGGCATCTTCGGCGTCGGCGAACAGAAACGCATCACCCTCTAACACCCCCTCCCGAGGCTCGGGTGAAACCCCGGGTCACCTGACCACGGAGCGGACACGACTCCCCCAGGAAACGCGCGAGGCCCGGGATCGGTGACCATGGAGCGGCCACCGATCCCGGGCCTTCCACCCGCTACGAGGTCACGGGACGACGTTGACCATCCGGCCGGGGACGTAGATCACCTTGCGGGGCTCGCCGTCGAGGAGGGCAGCGATCTTCTCGTCGGCCAGCGCGGCGGCGACCACGGTGGCCTCATCGGCATCGGCGGCCACCTGAATCCGGCTGCGCACCTTCCCCTTCACCTGCACCGGCACCTCGACGGTGTCCTCCACCAGGTAGCTCTCGTCGACCTCCGGGAACGGGCCGTGCGCGAGAGAACCCTTGTGGCCCAGTCGATTCCAGAGTTCTTCGGCGAGATGCGGGGCCAGCGGAGCGAGCATCAGGACCAGCGGTTCCACCACCGCGCGCGGGGCGCCGCCCGGGTAGTTCTTGGTCAGATGGTTGGTCAGCTCGATCAGCTTGGCGCCCGCGGTGTTCATCCGGAGGCCGTCGTAGTCGTCGCGGACCCCGGCGATCGTCCGGTGCAGCGCCTTGAGGTCGTCGCCGGTCGGCTCCGAGTCGGACACCCGCACGTCGCCGGTCTCCTCGTCGACCACCAGGCGCCACACGCGCTGCAGGAACCGCTGGGCGCCGACGACATCCTTCGTGGCCCACGGCCGTGACTGGTCCAGCGGACCCATCGACATCTCGTAGACGCGGAGGGTATCGGCGCCGTAGTCGCGGCAGATGTCGTCCGGCGCAACGGAATTCTTGAGCGACTTGCCCATCTTCCCGTACTCCTGCGACACCTCCTCATCGCCGTAGAAGTACCGTGCGCCCCCTGAGCCCGTCGAAGGGTCGCGCTCGATGACCTCCTCGGCCGGTACGTACACGCCGCGCGCGTCGGTGTAGGCGTACGCCTGGATCATGCCCTGATTGAACAGCCGGCGGTACGGCTCACGGCTGGTCACGTACCCGAGATCGAAGAGCACCTTGTGCCAGAAGCGCGAGTACAGCAGGTGCAGCACCGCGTGCTCCACGCCGCCGATGTACAGGTCCAGGCCACCCGGATCGTTCGCGCCGTGCAGCGCCGGCCGCGGACCCATCCAGTACGCCTCGTTCTCCTTGGCGCACAACGTTTCCTCGTTGGTCGGGTCGATGTAGCGCAGCTGGTACCAGGAGCTGCCGGCCCACTGCGGCATCACGTTGGTGTCGCGGGTGTAGCGCTGCAGGCCGTCGCCCAGGTCCAGATCGACGGTGACCCACTCGGTGGCCTTGGCCAGCGGGGGAGACGGACGGCTGTCGGCGTCGTCCGGATCGAAGGCGACCGGCGCGTAGTCGGCCACCTCCGGCAGCTCGATGGGGAGCATGGTCTCCGGCAGCGCGACCGGCGCACCGTGCTCGTCGTACACGATGGGGAAGGGCTCGCCCCAGTAGCGCTGCCGCGCGAAGAGCCAGTCGCGCAGTTTGAACTGCACGGTACCGACTCCGGTGCCCTCCGACTCCAGGCGCTCGACGATCGCGGCCTTGGCCTCGTCGACCCGCAATCCATCGAGGAAACCGCTGTTGACCAGCGGGCCGTCACCGGTGAAGGCCTTGTCGGCGACGCCCTCGTCACTACCGATCACCTCGCGGATCGGCAGGCCGAAGGCGGTCGCGAACTCGTAGTCGCGCTCGTCGTGCGCGGGGACCGCCATGATCGCGCCGGTGCCGTAGCCGAGCAGCACGTAGTCGGCGATGAAGACGGGCAGTCGTTCGCCGTTGACCGGGTTGGTGGCATAGGCACCGGTGAAGACGCCGGTCTTCTCCTTGTTCTCCTGCCGCTCCAGGTCACTCTTGGCGGCGATCGACGCCCGGTACGACGCGATCGCGGCCTTCGGATCGGCCGCCCCGCCGGTCCAGCGCGCATCGATCCCTGAGCCCGTCGAAGGGTCCGTCGGCCATGCCTCGGCCACGATCCGGTCCACCAGCTCGTGCTCGGGGGCCAGCACCATGTACGACGCACCGAACAGCGTGTCCGGGCGGGTCGTGAACACCTCGATGGACGTTTCGCCGGCTGACCCTTCGACAGGCTCAGGGGTCGTCGGGGACTCAACGAGCGGAGGGATCGCGGGGACCGGGAATTTGACCCGCGCACCGCGCGAACGGCCGATCCAGTTGCGCTGCATGGTCTTGACCTTCTCCGGCCAGTCCAGCAGGTCGAGGTCGTCGAGCAGGCGGTCGGAGTACGCGGTGATCCGCATCATCCACTGGCGCAGGTTCTTCCGGAAGACCGGGAAGTTGCCGCGCTCGCTCTTGCCGTCGGCGGTCACCTCTTCGTTGGCCAGCACGGTGCCCAGGCCGGGGCACCAGTTGACCAGCGAATCGCTCAGGTAGACGAGCCGGAATGAGTCGAGCACCTCGCGGCGCGCGGCGTCGTCCAGCTCGGACCACACCCGGCCGTCGCCGAGAGTCCTTGCGCCGGAATCGAATTCGGCGATCAGCTCGGAGATCGGACGAGCCTTGTTCGCCTCGGCGTCGAACCAGGCGTTGTAGATCTGCAGGAAGATCCACTGCGTCCAGCGGTAGAAGTCGACGTCGGTGGTGGCCACGCGGCGTCGTTCGTCGTGGCCGAGGCCGAGACGACGGATCTGCTGCAGGTAGCGCTCGATGTTCGCCTCGGTGGTGGTCCGCGGGTGCGTGCCGGTCTGCACCGCGTACTGCTCGGCGGGCAGGCCGAACGAGTCGAAGCCCATGGTGTGAAGCACGTTGCGGCCGGCCATGCGCTGGAAGCGCGCGTAGACGTCGGACGCGATGAAGCCCAGCGGGTGCCCGACATGCAGGCCGGCGCCGGAGGGGTAGGGGAACATGTCCTGCACGAAGAGCTTGTCCGGCGCATCCGGGCCGGAGCCGGAGAACGCGGAGAAGTCCCCGGCGAGCGGTCCGACCGGGTTCGGCGCGGCGAAGGTCTGCTGGGCGGTCCAGTACTCCTGCCAGCGGTTTTCGATGTCACCGGCGGTCTGTGCGGTGTAACGGTGCCCCGGGGCGGCTTCGGCATTGCTCACCCGACCAGGGTAAATCGTCGCCGATGCCGGGGTGAGACCGGCTCGGCGATACCATGAGGGCCGTGTACGCCGTGTCCGTGATCGCCGCCGTTCTGGTCTTCGTCCTCGCCGCCGTCTGGCTGTTCGTGGGCGTGGCAGGCCTGACCGGCACTCTCCCCGGCAACCGCTGGGTGGGTGTGCGCACCAAGGAGACGATCGCGTCGAAGGACGCCTGGACGCTGGCCCACCGAGTGGCCGCGCCCGGGTTCCTGGGCGGAGCGCTGGCCCTGATCCTCGGCGGGCTGTTGTCGCTGTTCGCGACCGGCGGCGTGTTCTACGCGCTGGGCGGGCTGGTCCTCGGTCTGCTGGCGGTGTCGGTGGTCAGCGGCGTCGCGATCCGCGCCGCCCAGACCGTTCCGGCGCCGGACGACGCCGCCGGCGGCTGCTCCAGCGACTGCTGCTCCGGTGACGCGGCCGGCACGGCGCCGGAACAGAGCTGCGCCGCCGAGGCCGGCGAACCGGCGGCGGAATGCGGCGAGTCGAGTTGCGGGTCGTGCGCGCTCAGCGGCATGTGCCTGCCGGAGACCCAGGCCGGGAGCGGCCAGGCCCGCTGATGTTCGGCAGACTGCTGGCGCGCTCGCCGGTCGACGGCTTCGTGCTGTCGATCCTGCTCGCGGTCGTCGTCGCCGCCGTCCTCCCGGCGCGCGGAACCTTCGCCTCCGTGCTCGACGACGTCGTCGTGGCCGCGATCGCCCTGCTCTTCTTCCTGTACGGCACCCGGCTGCATCCGCGTGAGGCGCTCGAGGGTCTGACCCACTGGCGCCTGCACCTGACCATCCTCGGCTTCACCTTCGTGCTCTTCCCGATCATCGGATACCTGCTGCATCCGCTGCTCGTCCACGTGATCGGCACCGATCTCTCGTCCGGCATGCTCTACCTGACCCTGGTGCCGTCGACGGTGCAGTCGTCGATCGCGTTCACCTCGATCGCCCGCGGCAACGTGCCGGGCGCCATCGTGAGCGCGTCCGTCTCCAACCTGCTCGGGGTGTTCCTCACCCCGATCCTGGTGGTCTGGCTGATGAGCACCGATTCGGGCGTGCAGTTCTCCGGATCATCGATCACCAAGCTGCTGCTGGAGATCCTGCTGCCCTTCGTCGTCGGCCAGGTGCTGCGGCCGTGGGTGGCTCCGCGGCTGCGGCGCTACGCCGAGCCGACCAAGTACGTCGACCGCGGATCCATCGTGCTGGTGGTCTACGTCGCGTTCAGCGAGGGTGTGCGCGAAGGACTGTGGTCGCTGGTCAGCGCCTGGCAGGTGATCCTGATGGTGCTCATCGCGACCGCCCTGGTGGTCGTGATGCTGATCGCCTCCGGCTGGTTGCCGAAACGGATGGGCTTCGACCGCGAGGACACCATCGCCATCCAGTTCTGCGGCACCAAGAAGTCTCTCGCCACCGGTCTGCCGATGGCGACGGTGCTGTTCGCCGGCTCGTCGGTCGGCCTGATCGTGCTGCCGCTGATGATCTTCCATCAGGTGCAGTTGATCCTGTGCTCCTGGCTGGCGACCCGGTACGGACGCGCCGCCGAGGAGACGGTCGCCGCCTAGAGCACTTTCGGCCCTTTCGGCTCCTTCGGCACTGTGCCACGCTGGACCCATGGGGAAGAGACAGCTCGACGGGCTCGTGATCGCGGTGACCGGCGGCGCCGCGGGCATCGGACGGCAGATCGCCGAACAGGCGGCATGGGCGGGAGCCCGCGTCGCCATCGGCGACCGCAATGCCGAGGCCGCGGCCGCGACGGCGAGCGAACTCGGCGCCGGGATGCGCAGCTACCCGCTCGACGTCACCGACGAAGCGTCGTTCACGACCTTCCTGGACGACGTCGAACGGGACCTCGGCCCGCTCGACGTCCTGGTCAACAACGCCGGGGTCATGTGGGTCGGCCCGTTCGACGCCGAATCGGAGACCGCCACCGAGGCCATGTTCGCGGTGAACGTGCTCGGCGTGATCCGCGGCATCCGGCTCGCCGCGCCCCGCATGCGCGAGCGCGGCGGCGGCCACGTCGTCACCATCGCGTCCGCGGCCTCCAAGCTCGCACCGCCCGGCGAGGCCAGCTACGCCGCCAGCAAGCACGCGGTCCTCGGCTATCTCACCGGGGTCCGCGAGGAGTTGCGGGGGAGCGGAGTCCATATCTCGGCGATCCTGCCCGGCGTCGTCGACACCGCCCTCGCGGCGGGCACCGACACCGGTGCGGCGAAGCTGCTGTCCCCGGACGACGTCGCCGCCGCCGTGCTCCGAGTGATCTCCGCACCGCGTTTCATCACCACCATCCCGTCGTATGTCGGCCCGCTGGTCGCGGTGTCCGGCCTGCTCCCGCAGGGGATTCGGGACGTTCTGCTGCGCCGCGCGGTGCCCGATCAGGTCGCCGCCGCGGCGAAGGCCGATCGAAGCGGCTACGAGAAGGACGCGCTGGGCTAGGGTCGCGGGCATGCCCTCGTTCTCGCAGACACGCAGCATCGTCGTCGATGCCGACCCTTCGGCGATCCGCCCGCTCATCGACGACTTCCACCGGTGGGTCGAATGGTCGCCGTGGGAGGGGCTCGATCCCGAGCTGAAGCGGTCGTACGCCGGCCCGGACGCCGGGGTCGGAGCGCGCTACGAGTGGTCCGGGAACCGGAAGGCGGGCAGCGGATCGATGGAGATCACGGCGTCGACCCCGGATCGGATCGACCTCGATCTGGAGTTCGTCGCACCGTTCAAGGCGTCCAACAAGACCACCTTCGCGCTCGAATCCGCGGGCTCGGGGACCCGCGTCTCGTGGACCATGCGCGGGGAACGCAACCTGCTGTTCGCGGTGATGGGCCCGCTCTTCTTCGATCGCGCCATCGCCAAGGACTTCGATCGCGGCCTCGCCGCCCTGAAGGACCTCGCGGAACGGCGCTAGGCCGTGTCTCCTGAGTCTTCTCCGAGGCATCGGTGGATCCGCTGGGCGACCGACGACAACGCCGCCAGGCGTTCAGCGGGCCGCCGAGGACCGGAACGAGACTCGGGAGACATGGCCTAAACCGACGCCGACTCGCGGCCGGCTTCCGCCTCGCGGCGCACCTTGACCCGGTGGAACAGCCACCGGATCAGCACCATCAGCACCGCCGCGCTGACCAGACAGATCACCATCATGCCCATCAGCCGGACGCCCGCGGCCGCGCCGAGCAGGTAGGCCAGCAGCAGCACCGTCGACGCCCAGGTGGAGCCGCCGAGGAAGGTGGCCAGCGCATACCTGCTCACCGGCACACGCGACATCCCCGCGGCGATCGGCACCAGGGTGCGGACGTAGCCGATCCAGCGCCCGATCGGCACCGTGACATAGCTGTTGTAGCGCACCCGCTGCTGGGCGCGCTCCCACTGCTGTTCACCGAACTTGCGGCCGGCCCACGAATCCATGATGCGCGGACCGGAATGTCGGCCGAGGGCGTAGCCGGTCAGGTCGCCGCACAGTGCCGCGGCGACCGCGCAGAGGATCAGGATGTAGATGTTCGGCTGGCCGACCGCTGCCGCGACGCCCGCCGCGATCAGGACGGCTTCGCTCGGCATGATCAGCCCGCAGATCAGCACCGCCGTCTCGGAGTAGAGCACACCGACGACCACCAGGTACACGGCCCACGCGGGCGCCATGTCGACGACATTGGTCAACCATTCGGTGATCTCGTGCATGTCAGTTGGTCAGCGGGTCCGCCGGGTAGGTCGCGAGCAGGGGGAGCGGCCATTCCTGGCGCCGCAGCACCGCGTGCCAGACATCGACGGTCGCCGGGGCGAGCAGATCGGCCGGCAGTCCGGTCGCGACGATCCAGCTGCCCTCGTCCAGTTCCTCACCGAGCTGACCGGCACTCCAGCCCGCGTAACCGGCGAAGATCCGCACCCCGGTGAGGATCGGCTCGAGTTCGTCGGGGTCGGCGTCGAGGTCGACCATGCACACCGGTCCCCGCACCCGATGCAGACGCGGCTGCGTGTCCAGGTCGACCCCCGATTTGGCCACTCCCAGGCACACCGCCGACTCGGCCTGGACCGGTCCGCCGATGAAGACCGCGCGCGGGGACGCCGCCAGCTCCGACCACTGGGGAAGGATGTTGAACACCGCAGCCTGACTCATCCGGTTCAGCACCACGCCGAGGGTCCCGTTCTCGTCGTGCTCGATGACGTAGATGACGGTGCGAGCGAAGGTCGGAGCGGTCAGCAGGGTCGACGCGATCAGCAGGGAACCGGGTTTCACCTGCACCGGTCCGCGAAGGTCATCGCCAGCCACCAATCAATCATGGCACACACCGCATCCTTCGTTTCACTCGAAGAACCTCTCAGTATCCGCCCGGTATTCTCGATCGGTGGGGTTCATCCGGTCGCTCGGGCATTCGCCCGGTCTCTGGCGCCTGCTCCTGGTCCGGCTGACCAGCCAACTGAGCGACGGCGCCTTCCAGGCCGCGCTCGCTTTCTCCATCCTGTTCAACCCGGATCGGCACACCGATCCGATGGCGGTCGCCGCCGGATTCGCGGTCCTGCTGCTGCCGTATTCGCTGATCGGACCGTTCGCCGGGGCGCTGCTCGACCACTGGGACCGGCGACGGGTGCTGGTGTGGGTCAACGTCTTACGGGCCGCCGCCGTCGCCCTCGTCGCCCTCGCGATGGCGTCGAGCGCCCCGGCCGGGGTGGTGCTGGTGGCCGCGCTGGTGGTGACCGGCTGCAGCCGGTTCGTGGCCTCGGGTCTGTCCGCCTCCCTGCCGCATGTCGCGTCGCGCGAGGTCCTGATCGAGATGAACGCCTTCTTCACGACACTCGGCGCTGCGGTGCTGGGCCTCGGCGCCGGCATCTCGGCCGGGCTGCGGGCCGTGTTCGGTTCGGGCGACAACGGCTCGGCGGCCACCCTGCTGGCGGGCGCCGCCATCGCCCTGATCTCGGCGGGCATCGCCGCCGGTTTCGCCCGGCGATTCCTGGGCCCGGACACCCCGGACGACCGCGGGCACAGCGCGCTCTACGCCGTCGCCCACGGGCTGCGGCACGGATTGCGCGCGGCCGCCTCCACCCGGACCGTGGCCGTGGTCCTGTCGGCGATCGGCGTGCACCGCTTCGTCTTCGGCATCAACACCCTGATGCTGCTGCTCATCGTGCGGTCGGTGAACCTGGGTCCGATCCGCGGGCACGACGTCGGTGCCCTCGCGGTGATCGGCGGCGGGGTGGCGATCGGGGCTCTGGTCGCCGCGTTCACCACTCCGCTTCTGGTGCACCGGATCGGCCGGCGCTGGACCATCGTCACCGGTCTGGCCGTCGCGACCGCCGCCGAGCTCAGCCTGGTGCACATCAGCTGGACCACGATCTGCGTGAGCGCGGTCGCCCTCGGGCTGGCCGGTCAGACCATCAAGTTGTGCGGCGACCTCGCCATGCAGGCCGACATCTCCGACACCTACCGCGGGCAGGTGTTCGCGGTGCAGGACGCGCTCTTCAACACCGCGTTCGTGGTCGCCATGTTCCTCGGCGCGTCGATCCTGCCGCTCGACGGCATCGCGCCCACGCTGGTGCTGCTGTGCGGCGGGCTGTACTTCTTCGCCGCGGTCGGTGTCTGGCTGCGCCACCCGCGTGACCGCAGAACATCGGCCGTCTCAGCGCCGCCGGCGGCAATGCGCCCTCGCAGCCTCTGAAACGGCCGGTGTTCTGCGGACCACTATCTCGCGAGACGATCCGCGTAGCCGTCGCCGTCGGTGTCCTCCAGGATCTGATCCGCGACACCGTCGCCGTCCAGGTCGATCTTCAGCCGACGCGGGCCCGGCGCCGGCGGGGGAGGCGGCTTGGGGTCGGAGCCCGGTGCGGGTGCGTCCGCGGGGCGTTCCCACAACCCGCGGCCGCCGTCGGTGAACGCCGTCTCTCCGGTGCCGTCGTCATCCAGGTCGAGCACCACGTGGTCGGCGATCCCATCGCCGTCGGCGTCCCACATCGCGTCGTCGGCGAGACCGTCACCGTCGAAGTCGAGCGCCACCGCATCCAGCACGCCGTCGTGGTTCAGGTCGAGGTCGGCCGGGGAATGCCAGGTCGACAGTGCGCCGTCACCGGTGCCGAAGAAGTACTCGAGGGAGTCCATGAGTATTGGACGCACACCCGGCCCGCCGGGTTCCCCGACACGCCGGGCGTCAGTAACCCATGGTGCGGATGGCGGCAGCGAGGGCGTCGAGCTGGGACCGCCGCACGTCCAGGTGCGGGGAGACGCGCAGCACCGACTGGTCGTTCGCCAGGGGTGCACGCCACGAATCGGCGCAGGTCACCAGGATTCCGGTCTCCTGCAGGGCACGCTTGGCGGTGAGCACGTCGCTCGGCTGCCAGCCGGGCGGGGGAGCCAGGGTGACCAGGGCGGACGGCTCGTCGACCGGTTCGAGGACCTCCCACGACCCGATCCCGTTGAGCCGCTCCCGGGTGATCTGGCCGATCTTGGCGAGTTCACGGAAGACCCGCTGCTGCCCGATCTCCTGCAGTTCGGCGACGGCCTGCCCCAGCCCGAGAGCGCCGGCGACGTAGGCCTCGGAGGAATCCACCTCCACCGCGCGCAACGCGTCGGCACGCACCGCGAGGAAACCGACGCCGCGCGGTCCGGTCAGCCACTTGCGGGCGGTCCCGTAGACGATGTCGGCGCCGGTCACGGTCGGCACATGACCGACGGCCTGCGCCATGTCGACCACGACCGGGACCCCGGCGTGGTGAGCCACCTCCACGATCTCCAGCACCGGCTGCACCACGCCGCTGGCCGAACCGATCATGCAGACGTGGATGAAGTCGGGCTGCTCGAACTGCAGCATGTTCTCCAGCGCGTCGACGTCGACCCGGCCGTAGACGTCGGCCGACGGCATGGTCCGCACCGCGATGCCGCGGCGCTCGAACTCATCGAGATTCGGCCCGAATTCGTTGGTGGCCACCCAGACGGTCGACGCGATCGGCAGATTCCAGCTGTTCAGCAGCGCGCGCAGGCAGGCGCGCGCACTGTCCCGGTAGCTCAGCTCGTCCGGCGTGTGCCCGACCAGCGAGGCCAGCGCCCGGCGGCCACGGGCCCGCGCCGACGCCTGCTCCTCGGCCGCGACATACGACCCGCGCTCCGCCTCCCGCCACAGATGCGCGGTGATGGTCTCGATCGCCGCGCGCGAGGCACGACCCGCCGACGCGGAGTCCAGGTGCGTGATCGTGGGCTCGATCCGCGCCGCATGCCACTGTTCCCCCAGGTCGCTGCAGTACATACTGCTCAATCTACCGCTGAGCCCACCACTGCAGTAGGGCCGCCTCGGCCTCCTCGCGGGACAGCGGACCGGAATCGAGCCGCAGCTCCTTCAGGTACTTCCACGCCTCGCCGACCAGCGGTCCGGGTTCCAGACCGAGCAACTGCATGATCGCGTTGCCGTCGAGGTCGGGGCGCACCCGGTTCAGGTCCTCGGCCGCCTGCAGCTCGGCGATCCGCTGCTCGAGGTGGTCGTAGGTCTCCTGCAATCGCTGCGCACGACGGCGGTTGCGGGTGGTGCAGTCCGCCCGGACCAGTTTGTGCAGGCGATCGAGCAGCGGACCGGCGTCGGTCACGTAGCGCCGGACCGCCGAATCGGTCCATTTGCCCTCACCGTAGCCGTGGAACCGCAGGTGGAGGAACACCAGCTGGGAGACGTCGTCGACCATGGCCTTGGAGTACTTGAGCGCCCGCATCCGTTTGCGGACCATCTTGGCGCCGACCACCTCGTGGTGGTGGAAGCTGACGCCGCCGTTGTCCTCGTGCCGCCGGGTGGCCGGCTTGCCGATGTCGTGCAGCAGCGCCGCCCAGCGCAGCACCGGGTCCGGGTCGCCGGTCTCCAGGTCGATCGCCTGCTTCAGCACGGTGAGCGAATGCTGGTAGACGTCCTTGTGCTGGTGGTGCTCGTCGATGGTGAGCTTCATGCCGGGCACCTCGGGGAGGATCCGGTCGGCGAGGCCGGTCTCCACGAGCAGGTCGATGGCCTCGATCGGGTACTCGCCGCAGATCAGCTTGTCCAGCTCCACCTGGATGCGCTCGGCGGTGATGCGCTCGATCTCGCCGGCCATCGCCGTCGTCGCCGCGAGTGTCCGCTCCGACAGCGAGAAGCCCAGTTGAGAGACGAATCGGATCCCGCGCAGCATGCGCAGCGGGTCGTCGTTGAACGAGTCCTCCGGCGCCGCCGGGGTGTCGATGACGCCGGCCAGCAGGTCGTCCATGCCGCCGAGCGGGTCGACGAACTCCTGTCCGCCGTCGGCCGCCAGCTTCACCGCCATCGCGTTGACCCGGAAGTCGCGGCGGATCAGGTCACCTTCCAGGGTGTCGCCGAAGGTGACCGTCGGATTGCGGCCGATCCGGTCGTACACGTCGGCGCGGAAGGTGGTGATCTCCACGGTGTGCCCGTGGCGGGCACCGCTGACCGTGCCGAAGGCGATCCCGGTGTCCCATACCGTGTCCGCCCAGTCGGCGAGGATCTCGGCGATCACCTCCGGCCGGGCGTCGGTGGTGAAGTCGAGGTCGCCGGCCAGCCGGCCGAGCACCGCGTCACGCACGCTGCCGCCCACCAGGTACAGCTGATGGCCGCGGTCGGCGAATCGTCCGGCGAGCGGGGTGAGGACGTCGCCCAGGTCGCGAAGCGTGATCGCCGCCGCCGCGAGCAGACGGGCTCGTCGTTCCTCGCGGGCCGCATCCACCGGCGCGCCGGGCACGGCGCGCGAAGTGGATTCACTCTGTGTCATGACATGCCAGCCTACCGACGCTCGATGACCGGTCGCCGCGTCAGGCCATGCGCCTGAGCTAACGGCGGGTAACGAACGGATAGAGTCGTGGTGTGTCAGCTGAGTCCCCGGTGAGCCGACCGGACGTCGTGAACGACGGTCCGGCCGCCGGTGACCCGCAAACCCCCCGGCCACGCCGCAATCGTCGTGGCCGCCGCCGCGGACGTCGTCGCGGCAAGGGCGGCCAGCAGCAGAACACGGCCGCCGGCGCTTCCGCCGCGGCCGCCCCGGCGGAGCAGGCGGCTCCGCGGCCGAAACCCGGCCCGCCCGGTGCGCACCGCAGCGGCGCGGCGGCCACGGCCGACACCTGCCCCAAACCGTCCGACCTCGCCCCCCGGCGACACGCCCGCGACGAGGCCGGCACTCCGGCCGCCATGCCGCGCACCCAGCGTCGTCCGCACGGGAAGAACCAGGACGGCGGCAAGAACGACGCGGCGGGCGCGCGCCTGCGCACCGTGCGGGAGACGTCCGCGGGCGGTCTGGTCCTGACCAACCTCGACGAGCCCTTCGAGCAGCTCAAAGCCGTGCTCATCGGGCGCATCGACCGGCGCGGCCGGATGATGTGGTCGCTGCCCAAGGGGCATATCGAGACCGGGGAGACCGCCGAGCAGACCGCGATCCGCGAGATCGCCGAGGAAACCGGCGTGACCGGCGCCGTGGTGGCCCCGCTCGGGAAGATCGACTACTGGTTCGTCAGCGAGGGCCGTCGCATCCACAAGACGGTGCACCACTTCCTGCTGCGCTACACCGGGGGAGAGCTCTCCGATGCGGACTACGAAGTCAGTGCCGTGGCGTGGGTGCCGTTGACCGAATTGCCACGTCGTCTCACGTACTCTGACGAGCGACGACTCGCCCGGGCCGCCGAAGGTGTGATCGCCGAACTGTGCAGCGATCCCGCCCGACTCGCCCAGTCCGAGGCCGAGGCCAACCGGACCGAACCGAACGACTATGAGAAGGCCGCCGCCGCCCGCAATCAGCGCCGCAACGAGCCGCCGCAGGCGAAGCCGCGACGGCGACGTCGCCGACCGCGGCGATCGGGAGCGGGCAGTCGTACCGACGGTGCGAGCTGACCTGATGCGGCGGCCACTCCTCGTGCTCGCCGCGCTCGTCGGGACCGTGCTGCTGATCGCCCTGGTGACAGCGGTGCCGTCGGCCACCGGTCCGGCCCGCGCCGTCGAGCCCGAATACGCGGAGCTGGCGCTCACCGAACTGACCCCGTCGACCGTGACCAGTTCCAGCGGCTCGGTGGTGCACGTGCGCGGCCACCTCACCAACACCTTCGACCGGCCGCTCAGCGACCTGCGCATCCGGTTGCGGGTCGGCGGACAGGTGAAGACCGCGGTCGCGCTGCGCACCTCCCTGATGGGCGACACGCCGTTCCCCGTCACGACGCCGCCGCACCGGGTCAGCGAGCGGCTCGATCCCGGCCGCACCGCCGACTTCGACCTCGAGGTCCCGCTCAGCGGCGAGAACGGCCTGCACATCGACACCACCGGTGTGTTCCCGCTGCAGATCGACGCCGTCGGCGTCCCCGAGTCCGGCGGTGCGGTCCAGGTCGCCGTCTCCCGCACCCTGCTGCCGGTGCTGTCCCTGCCCGCCGATGCCGAACGCGCGGCCGGCTACCTCGATCCGGGCTACACCGGCACCGATACCCGCCTCGGCCAGGACGGCTCCCTCGCCCCGGACGACTCGTCGCCGGCCGCGCTGACCATGATCTGGCCTCTCGCCGACACCCCGCAGCTCGCCCCCGGCATCCTGGGCGGCAAGACCGAACCCGTCCGGCTGCTCAGCGACCGGCTCGCCGGCTCGCTCGCGCCGAACGGGCGGCTCGACGTCCAGCTCGCCGCCCTGGAACGACTCGCCTCCGACGGCGACGGCGACGACCGGGTCCGTACCAGCCTGTGCGTGGCGGTCGATCCCGATCTGCTGGTCACCGTGCACGCCATGACCCTCGGGTACGACGTCACCAAGGATCCGGACGATCCGCGCGGTGCCGTCACCCGCGGCACCGGCCGGGCCGCCGCCCGCGCCTGGCTGTCCCGGCTCAGCGCCGTCGCCCAGCATCTGTGCGTCACCGCGCTGCCGTTCGCGCAGGCCGGACTGGATTCGCTGCACACCATCGACGACGCCGGACTCACCTCGACCGCGCTCACCAGCGCGTCGGACGTCGTCGACAGCATCCTCGGGGTCACGTCGCTGCGCGGGGTGACCCTGCCCGCGACGGGCACCCTGACCGATTCCGGCCGGGCACTGCTCGACGACAACGGCATCCACACCGCGGCGATCGCGTCGTCGTCGGTGGAGCCGCAGGTCCCGGCGCCGTCGGGCCGCTACCGCTCGGGGGCGGTCGCCCTGCAGACCTACGACGCGCCGATCACCGCGGCGCTGGGCGCCGCCGGAGACACCACGGTGGTGCCGTCGATCATGCCGGGCTGGCAGCAGCCGGATCTGAGCCACGAATCGCCGGTCAGCCGCCGGCAGACCGCCGTCGCCGCGCTGGCCTTCCCGATGCTGACCGTCCCGCGCGCCGAGGCGGGCGAGTCGGCGCCGGTCACCGGGCGCAGCGCGTTCATCATGCCGCCGACCTACTGGTCGCCGACCGCGGACGACGCGACGGCCCTGGTCGACGCCGTCGAACTGCTCCTCGCCTCCGGCACCGCCCACGAGGAGTCGCTGCGCGACGTGGTCGGACAGCTCCCGGACGCCACAGGGCGCGCCCCGCTCGTCACCCCGGGTGATGTGGACCCCGTCGTCGCGCAGGGCTTCCCGATCTCGGCCGCCGACGCCGGCCAGGTCCGCGCGAACCTGGAACTCTCCTCGCAGCTTCAGGCATCTCTGGTCGGCTCGCGCGACACGGTGACCACCCCCCAGGCCTACCTCGCACCGCTCGGCGAAGACGCGCTGCGCGCGGTCAGCGTCCCCGAGGCACAGACCCTCGACCAGGCGCGCGGCCTGCGGTCGACGCGGATCGGCGCGGTCGGCTCCACCCTGACCAGGATGCGGCAGTCGGTGGCACTGCTCGATCCGGGCGGCCGCTACACGCTCGCCTCCGAACGCAGCCCGCTGCTGCTGGTCGTCCGCAACGACCTCGCCCTGCCGATGCGCGTCCGGATGAACATCGACGCCCCGGCGGTCCTGAACGTCGGCGACGTCGGAGTGCAGGAGATCCCGCCGATGGGGACCCGGCAGATCCAGATTCCGACGCACGCCTCCACCTCCGAGCGGGCCACGGTGAAGATCGCCCTGGTCACCTCGACCGGCGTCCCGCTGAACGAGCCGATCACGCTGTCGATCTTCTCGAACGCCTACGGCAAACCGCTCTTCTGGATCACCATCGGCGCGGGAATCGCCCTGGTGCTGCTCACCGCACGGCGGCTGTGGCACCGCTTCCGCGGCGAACCCGACCCCGCCGACGAGGATCGGCCGGAACCCGACGCCGACGAGTTGCGGCTCGCCGCGACCCCGTACGAGGAGCGTCTGGAAGTGGCCCGCGAAGAGCACGTCGAACCACCCCAACCGCCGGACCGGGAGGACTCATGAGTTCACGCCGCGAACGCCCGGACGCACCGGACTCCCCGGTGCCCCCGCGCGCGCATCCGGTGCGGTACGAGCCGCATCCGGGCAAGCATGAGGGCCCGGGCGCACGCCCGGCCGCACCCGGTCGTCGGCCCGAGACCGCGGTGCCGCACCTGCTCGCGAGTACGGAGATGGCCGACGAGAACGAGGTCGCCGCCACCGGGAACGACGACTCCGATGCATCGGTGATGAGGACGAGTGGCTCCATCGCCCTGGCGACGCTGGTGAGCCGTGTCACCGGCTTCATCCGGACCGTGCTGGTCCTGGCCATGCTCGGCGGGGTCGCCTCGGCGTTCCAAGCCGCCTACGTGCTGCCGAACATGATCGCCGAAGTGGTCCTCGGCGCCGTGCTCACCGCCATCGTGATCCCCGTCCTGGTACGCGCCGAAGCCGAGGACGACGATCGCGGCGAAGGCTTCATCAACCGCATCTTCACCCTCGCCCTGCTCGTCCTGGGCGTGGCGACAGTGGTCGCGCTGGTTGCGGCGCCCCTCCTGACTGTGATGAACGTCAGCGGAGACGGCAAAGTGGACCGCCCGCTCGTTACCGCGCTGGCGTATCTACTTCTGCCGGAGATCTTCTTCTACGGTCTGTCCGCCCTGTTCATGGCCCTCCTGAACGTCAAGAACATCTTCAAACCAGGGGCCTGGGCACCGGTGTTGAACAACATCGTGCAGATCGCCACGCTCATCCTCTTCGCGGTGATGCCGGGCAAGATCACTCTCAATCCCGTTCAGATGAGCGACCCGAAACTGCTGGTTCTCGGTGTCGGCACCACCATCGGCGTGATCGTGCAGGCGGCGATCCTGGTGCCCTATCTGCGTACAGCCGGGATCCGTCTTCGGATCAAATGGGGGATCGACGCCCGGTTGCGACGCTTCGGCAACATGGCCCTGGCGATCATCACCTACGTGCTGATCCTGCAGGTCGGCCTGGTGATCACCTACAACATCGCCTCCTCGGCCACCGGCGACGGCATCGCCGCCTACGCCACGTCCTGGCAGCTGCTCCAGCTTCCCTACGGTGTCCTCGGCGTGACGATCCTGACCGCGATCATGCCGCGCCTCTCACGTAACGCGGCCGCACAGAACCGCGACGCGGTGATCGACGACATGTCGCTGGCCACTCGCCTGACCATGCTGGCGCTGGTTCCGACCGTCACATTCATGACCTTCTTCGGCCCCGCCATCGGCGTGGCCATCTTCAATTTCGGCGAATACACCCAGAAAGACGCATCTCAACTCGGCTCGGTCCTGGCGTGGGGAGCGTTCACGCTGATCCCGTACGCGATGACCCTGGTCCAGCTCCGGGTGTTCTACGCCCGCGAGGACGCGTGGACGCCCACCCTCATGGTCTTCGGCATCACGATCGTCAAGGTCGTGGCGTCGTACCTGGGTACGGTCCTCTTCGATGACCCCGACATGGTGGTCCGCTGGCTCGCCCTGTCCAACGGGCTCGGCTATCTGGTCGGCGCGGTCGTCGGCCACTACCTGCTGTACAAGCGGCTCGGCAACGCCCGGATGACCCATGTCATGCGCACCTCGTGGCTCACCTTCGGCGTCTCCCTGGTGGTCACCGCGGCGGTCTGGGCCGTCACGCATCTGACGCACTTGAATCGGATGTCGCTGCACGCGGGCAAGATCGGCTCGATCGCGTACCTCGCCCTGACCGGCGTGGTGGTGCTCGGCGTGATCTACCTGTTCCTGGTCGCCCTGCGCATCCCGGACATGGTGACGATCAGCGATTCGGTGATGCGCCTGGTCGGCCGCTTCATTCCGGCGCTGGCACCGGCGCCGCGGTCCGCCGCGGGTGACACCGATGCCGCCACCATGACGGTCCAGTTCCCGCGGGTCAGCGGCGACGAAGGCCTCCCGTACTCTGGTCAGGTAGAGGTCCGACGACGCTTCGATCGCGGTTCGGCCAGCTGGCAGGAATACGCCGTGACCAGTGGTGGAGCCGCCGGAGAGACCGCCGTGCTGCCGCGCATCGGCGCCGATCCGCTGCCGCCCGGCCGCGGTGGCCGCACCGACCGGAGTCGCGGTGCCGAGGGCGGGTATCTGCCGTCGCAGATGCCGACTCGCACCGTCCACCAGAAACCGTCCGCGGACGCCGCGGCCGAACCAGCACAGCCCCGAACAGGACAGCCCCCGATGACGCAGACCCCACCGGCGAGCACCCCGCCCCGCGGCCCGCGCCTGGTTCCCGGGGCCGCCATCGCCGGCGGCCGGTACCGGCTGCTCGAGCCGCACGGCGGAACGCGGGGACTGCAGTTCTGGCGTGCCAAGGACACCCAGCTCGACCGCGAGGTGGGCCTCACCTTCGTCGACCCGGAGCAGCAGGCACCGCCCTATCGCCCGGAGGATCGGGACACCGACCCGGACGGGCCGCAGGCGATCCTCAACCGGACGCGCCGGCTGGGCCAGCTACACACCGCGGGCATCGCGCGGGTGCTCGACGTGGTGCGTGGCGCCTCCGGCGGCATCGTCGTCACCGAATGGGTGCCCGGTTCATCGTTGGCCGAGGTCGCCGACAGCGGCCCGTCGGCCACCGGTGCCGCCCGTGCGGTGCGTGCTCTCGCCGCGGCCGCCGAGGCCGCCCACCGGGCCGGTGCGGCGTTGTCGATCGACCATCCGGACCGCATCCGGGTGAGCCTCGACGGCGACGCCGTCCTCGCCTTCCCGGCCGTGCTGGCCGACGACGACCGCGCCTCCGACGTCCGCGGCCTGGGCGCGGTGCTCTACGCCCTGCTGCTGGACCGGTGGCCGCTCGACGGCGCGACCGGGCACACCGTGACCACCGCGCAGGCCCAGGAGGGGCCGGTCGGCGGCCTCACCGCGGCGGCGCCCGACGTCGAACGCAAGGGCCAGCCGATCGCGCCGGTCAAGGTGAAGCCGGAGATCCCGTTCGAGATCTCCGCGGTCGCCGCGCGGGCCCTGGAAGGCGGTTCGGCGATCCGGACCGCCGGGACCGTCCAGCACATCCTGGATCAGGCCACCGTCGTCGACCTCGCCACCGACGTGCTGCCGCGCATCGCCGACGACTCGCCGCCGATCTCGGTGGCACCGCTCAGCCGCACGCGTAAGGAGCGGCTGCTCGGCGAGGGCGACGCGGGCAAACGCAACGGCGCGCTGCTCATCGGGACCGGGGTCTTCCTGCTCTTCCTGGTGATCGCCCTGGTGCTGTGGCTCGCCGACCCCTTCGCGTCCAACGACAACAACGACGTCGACAGCTTCGTCGGAGACCGGTCGGGGAGCACCTCGGCGCCGGCGGCGCCCACCGCCACCACTCCGGTGACCGCCAAAGCCGTGACGGTCTTCGATCCGGGACCGACGGTCGACGACACGGCCGCCCTGAACGCCGGGCACGTCCTCACCGACACCCAGCCGCCCTGGCAGACCTCACAGTGGCAGAGTGCGAACTTCGGTAACGCCAAGGACGGCGTCGGCCTGATGTTCCGCTTCGCCAAGGGTGCCAAGATCAGTTCCGTGACGCTCAAGACCCCGACCGTCGGCGCGCAGTTCAAGGTGGAGATCCGGACCGCCCGCTCGGCGAAGCCGTCGTTCGGCGAGACCTCGGTGGTCGGCGCCGGCACGGTCACCAAGAAGACCACCGTCATCGGCCTCGACAACCCGGCGAGCACCGAGTACCTGCTGGTCTGGATCACCTCGCTGCCGAAGAGTTCCTCCGGCTACTACCAGGCGATCATCGACCAGGCGTCGTTCGCGGGTCCCTGACCACGTAGCCGGCTGAGCCCTTCGACTTCGCTCAGGAACCACCGATCGAGCCTCGTGCTGAGCATGCGTGGCGGAGCCTGCGACGACACGCGGACGAAGTGCCCGCAAGGGCGAGATCGAGTCGAAGCCCCCAGCCCAGCATCGAGGACCCGGCTTCCACACGATGAGGCCTACGCCGCGGTCTGCTCCTGATCCGCGGCCATCGCGGCCCGCTCGGCGAGGACCGCCGCCGGGGCCCAGCCGGGCGGACCGAAGACGTAGCCGAGCTTGTCACGGAAGCGGGGCGCCGAGGCGACGTCGCGCCCGAGGTTCACGTACTCGTGCGTCTGGAGCTTCCAGATGTTGTAGGTACCGACCGGCTTGGTCAGCCCGTAGTGGGGCCGGAACAGCTCGGGCTGGAAGCTGCCGAACAGGCGGTCCCAGACGATGAACGTGCCGCCGTAGTTCTTGTCCAGGTACTCCGGATCGCTGCCGTGGTGCACGCGGTGGTGCGACGGCGTGTTCATCACGAACTCGAACGGGCGCCACATCTTGTCGATCCGCTCGGTGTGGATCCAGAACTGGTAGATCAGATTCAGCGAATAGCAGGCGAACACGACCGCCGGCGGCACCCCGAGGAAGACCAGCGGAGCCCAGAGGATCATCGCCATCGAGTTGTTCCACTTCTGGCGCAGCGCGGTCGCGAAATTGAAGTACTCGCTGGAGTGGTGCGCCTGGTGCGTCGCCCAGATGAGCCGCACGCGATGAGCCACCCGGTGTTCCCAGTAGAAGAGGAAGTCGAGGCCGACGAAGCCGATCACCCAGGTGTACCAGGCGGTGATCGGCAAGTGCCACGGCGCGACGTACGCGAAGATCGCCGCATAGGCGAAGAGCGCGATGAACTTGCTCAGCGCCGAGGTGCCGATCGAGACGACACCCATCCAGAGCGATGCCCGGGTGTCCTTGCCGTAGTACGAGCCCTTCGGCGGACGACCCTCGTCGTCGTGATCCTCGAGTCTGGCCGCGGCGAAGAACTCCAGACCGAGCATCAGCACGAAGAACGGAATGGCGAGCACGGTGGGCTCGCGCATGGCGGCGGGGAGGAAGTCGAGCATGGCAGGCCTTGTCGCGGAGGATCGTCGTTCTTCTGACACTATATCGTGTCAGATAGCGCGAGGTCCAGAGTTCATACCGAATTCAGTCCACGTAGCATGAGTCCGATGGCACAGGGCAAAGAGCGGGTCTACGGGGGAGTGAGCGCGCAGCAGCGCCGCGAGCAGCGCCACGCCGCCCTGATCGACGCGGGGCTGGAGTTGTTCGGCACTCTCGGCTATCCGAATGTCCCGGTGAAGATGATCTGCGACGAGGCCGGACTGACGCAGCGCTACTTCTACGAGTCGTTCACCGACCGGGAGGCGCTGCTGAACGCCGTCTACCGGTCATGCTTCGAGGATCTGCGCGACGCGGCCGCCACGGCCGCGCTCGAATACCTCACCGAGGTGCCCGACGTGGTCGCGGAGGGCGCCGTCCCCGAGGAGCACATCCGCCCGCTCGCCCGGGCCGCCTTCGGCGCACTGCTGAGCACGCTGACCACCGATCGACGGCGCGCCCGCGTGATCCTGATCGAGGTGGTCGGCGTGAGCCCGGCACTCGAACAGCTCCGCATCGGTGCGATCCACCAGTGGGCCGAGCTGATCATCGGCTTCGGCGCGCCCGGATCGTCGGACCCGATGCACCGCCTCGCCGCGATCGGCCTGGTCGGCGCCATCACCCAGCTGCTGGTCGACTGGCAGATGGCCCAGGTCTCGCCGATCAGCCCCGACGCCGGGCCGGAGCTGTTCACGGTCGACGCCATCCACGACGTGATCACCGAGATGCTGGTCGGCACCTACGAGCACGTCTTCCGCAGCTAGCGCGGTCAGTTCTTCGACAGCCGGGCGGCGATGGTGGCGACCGCGTCATCGAGGTCGTCGACGACGAACTGCCACTGCGAGCCGTCGGACATGGTGAGACACAGCATCTCCAGTTTCCGGGAGAACCGGCCGCCTCGACCGGGGGCGGTGCCCACCGCACTGAGATACCGGCAGGCCACCGAGAAGCGGATGCCGTCGACGCGGGCGGCCAGACCCTTCGGCTCGAAGACGACATGGGTCTTGGTCAGCTGCAGCTCACCGCCGGCCAGACCGCGGCCCACCGGCCGTCGCGCCTTCCAGGTCCGCAGCGGCGCCTCGTCGTTCATCTCGTTCTCCATTCCGCCGGGCGATCGACTCGCACGGAACCGATCGCCGGCCCCGTGCGTCTAAGTATTGTGGGTCAAGACGACACGGGATCGGGACAGGTGCGCAACAGGCAGATGAACTCGACCGATCCACCCGTCCCCGGATCACTCCCGGAACCTCCCTTCACCGGCGAACTGCTCGCCGAGTACGACGCCGGAGCACTGCCCCCGGAGCTCACCGCGCACATCACCGCACGGCTCGGCGACGACCCCGGCGCACGCCGGATCCTCGACGCCCTGGCCCTGACCCGGGCCGACCTCGCCCGTGCGCGGGTGGAGCCCGTCGATGTTCCGCCCGCGGTCGACGAACGACTGCGGAACCTGCTTCGGGGCCTCGGGAACACCAGCCCCTAGGCTGGTGTTGAACGCTGACGTACCCCCGTTGCCACCCCGGCGCGGCCACGTCCCATCCGAGCCCGCTCCACGGAGGAATAGATGACCGAGACCGACAGCACGATCCACGACCTGATCATCGTGGGTTCCGGCCCGGCCGGCTACACCGCGGCGATCTATGCCGCACGTGCCGAGCTCAAGCCGCTGGTCTTCGAGGGCGTCGCCTTCGGCGGGGCGCTGATGACGACCACCGAGGTGGAGAACTTCCCCGGCTTCCGCAGCGGTATCCAGGGTCCGGATCTGATGGACGAGATGCGCGAGCAGGCGCTGCGCTTCGGCGCCGATCTGCGCACCGAAGAGGTCGACGAGCTCCGGCTCGACGGCGAGATCAAGGAGGTCGAGGTCGGCGGTGAGGTCTACCGGGCCCGCGCCGTGATCCTCGCGATGGGTGCCGCCGCCCGCTACCTGAACGTGCCGGGGGAGCAGGAATACCTCGGCCGCGGCGTCTCCGCCTGCGCGACGTGCGACGGGTTCTTCTTCCGGGACCAGGACATCGTCGTGATCGGCGGTGGCGACTCGGCGATGGAGGAGGCCACCTTCCTCACCAAGTTCGCCCGCAAGGTGACCTTGATCCACCGGCGCGACGAGTTCCGCGCGTCCAAGATCATGCTGGAGCGCGCCCGCGCCAACGAGAAGATCGAGTTCCTCACCAACGCCACCGTCAGCGAGGTCCACGGCGACCAGGGTGTCAGCGAACTGGTCGTGACCGACACCTGCACCGGCGAGACCACGATCCTCGCGGCCACCGGCATGTTCGTCGCGATCGGCCACGATCCGCGCAGCGAACTGGTCCGCGGCCAGGTCACCCTGGACGACGACGGCTATGTGCAGGTCCAGGGTCGCAGCACCTACACCGATGTCGACGGCGTCTTCGCCTGCGGTGATCTCGTCGACCACACCTACCGTCAGGCGATCACCGCCGCCGGCAGCGGCTGCAGCGCCGCCATCGACGCCGAACGCTGGCTGGCGGCCCGCGAGTCCTGATCCGACTCCACCCGAAAGAAGGAGATCTCCATGGGAAATCACGTCGTCGATGTGACCGACGCCGAGTTCAAGTCGACCGTTCTGGAATCCGACAAGCCGGTGCTCGTCGATTTCTGGGCGGCCTGGTGCGGCCCGTGCAAGATGATCGCCCCGGTGGTCGAGCAGATCGCCGCCGAGCATGCCGACCGGCTCGTCGTGGCCAAGGTCGAGGTCGACGAGAACCCGCTCGTCGCCCGGGACATGCAGGTGCTCGGCCTGCCGACCCTGATGGTGTTCTCCGGCGGCGAGGTGGTCGCGACGCTGCGCGGCGCCAAGTCGAAGAAGGCGATCCTCACCGCTCTCGAGCCGGTGCTCGCCACAGCGGGGTAGTACCGCACGCAACGGTCACAATCGACGGGTTCATTTGTCGCCCCCGGCGAACGCCTGAGAGAATGGGCGTTGAACACTGACGCGGGGGGCGCCGGGACACGCGCCCGGCGCTGAAGAGGGAAGCGGGTACTACATGGCCACGTTGCGTCCGGGTGACCACGGATCCGGTGTCGCCGAGATCCGCGAGATCCTTGCCGGTCTCGGTCTGCTCGCCAGGCCGGCGGCCGAAGCGGGCACTGGACGCCACGCGCGCCCCTCCGAAGACTTCGACGACGCCTGCGAGCGCGCCGTCCGGGCCTTCCAGCAGCAGCGCGGTCTGATCGCCGACGGCATCGTCGGACCCTCGACGTACGCCGCGCTGCGCGAGGCGTCGTACCGGCTCGGCAGCCGGGTCCTGACCTACCGGCTGTCCGCGCCGATGACCGGCGACGACGTCGCGACTCTCCAGAGCCGGCTGCAGAATCTCGGCTTCTACCACGGGCTGGTCGACGGCACCTTCGGTGAGACCACCCATCACGCCGTCAGCCTCTACCAGACCGAGTACGGCCTCGCGTCCGACGGCATCTGCGGCCCGGCGACCCTGCAATCGCTCAACCGTCTCGGCTCCCGGGTGACCGGCGGTTCCCCGCACGCCATCCGCGAGGAGGAGCACGTCCGCCAGTCGGGCCCCCAGCTGACCGGTAAGCGCATTCTGATCGATCCGTGCGATGTCGACGGCTCCGAGGCGGAGAGCGAGATCCTGTGGGATCTGGCGGCCCGTCTGGAGGGCCGCATGTCGGCCGCCGGGATGACCACCTTCCTCTCGCACGACCGCACCTCCGCCCCGAGCGACGAGCAGCGCGCCCGGGTCGCGAACGTGATCGACGCCGATCTCATGATCGCCCTGCGCCTCGGCCATTACGACAACGAGCGCGCGAACGGGGTGGCGACCTTCTACTTCGGCACCCATCACGGGTCGTACTCGACCATCGGGCGTCATCTGGCCGGGTACATCCAGCGCGAGGTGGTCGCCCGCACCCCGCTGCTCGACTGCCGGATCCACGAGCGCACCTGGAACCTGCTGCGGCTCACCAGGATGCCCGCCGTCGTGCTGGAGGCCGGCTACATCACCAACCCCGCGGACGCGGCCCTGCTGAACGCCCCGGAGTACCGCGACACGATCGCCGAGGCCATCCTCGTCGCGGTCAAGCGGCTCTACCTCCAGGGCAACAACGATCGCCCGACCGGCACCTACACTTTCGCCGATCTCCTTGCGGCAGAACAACTTCCGTACTGAGCTTCACCACAACCCGTCGGCTCGACGAAGCCCCGGCACCGCCCGCTGACTCGACGAACGCCACCGCAGTCTGTTGAGCTGATAAAACCCGTCCCAGCTCGTTGAGCCGGCGAAAGCCACCCCGGCCCGCTGAGCCGATGAATGTCACCGCAGCCCGCTGAGCCGATGAAGTCCACCACCGCCCGCTGAGCCGCTGAGCCGGCGAAACTCACCATCATCCGCTCAGCCGACGAGCCGACGAGCCGACGAAACTCACCATCATCCGCTGAGCCGACGAACCGACCACCACCCACTGAACCTACGAAAGCCACCCCAGCCCGCGGAACCGACGAAACCCCCATCGCCCGTTGAGCCGACGAACGCCATCCCAGCCCGTTGAGCCGATGGAGCCGCTAGGCGGAATCGTGTCGAAACGACCCCCGACTGAGAACCGCCTCCCATGAAACGCGGCGGCCCGACTCACGTCGATTGCAACGCCACACTCTCCGAGATCACCAGCTTCTCCAGCGCCCGCTCCACCTGACGCTTCCAGCCCAGCCCCTCATCAAGCTCGAGCCGGAGCCGCGGCAGGTACTGGTCGTCGGCGATCACGATGAACCCCGCGTCCTCGAGGAAGGTCGTCGGCATCAGGCAGTCGTCACACACGTTCCCCGGGACCCCACCGCCGAGGAGCAGTGCCGTCAGGTCACCGGCGAGTGCCGAGTCCGCGGCGCTCCGCCCGAAAGCCTCGAGCGCGCGGACACCGCGACCGATCACATCGGCGATCACCGCATCGAAGAGCAGGGGAGCGGCGTCAGCGAAACCGGGCTCGGTGGCGACCTTGGTCAGCAGTACCGCGTCCGCACTCACCGGTGCCGTCGGGAACCGTCTGGCCCGCGGCACTCGTCCCGGCGGAGCGTAGAAGGCGCTGCCCACGACACGACCGGTGGTCTTCTCCACCGCCATCTGGCAGCAGTTGCCCCACTCGAGGAGGAGACCGGAGATCCACGCCTCCTTGTCGAACTCGCTCTCGAATCCGCCGAGCGAACCCAGGAGAGCGTCGTCGAGCGTATCGGACGCGGATTCCGGATCGACTTCCCAGAACACGCATCGACGGGTGTGGAGCGGCAGACGGTCGAAGCCGTCCAACTCGAGCGCCTCGATCACCACACCCATCGCGCTGTGTTCCTCGCTTCCCGAAAATCCTACTGTCACAGTGACGTATCAGACCGGTGGTCCCGGGACGGCTGTCACCGGGGCGGATTCGGCCCTATCTGTCGGAGATGACGCCGACGATGCGCTCGAGATCGTCGACCGATCCGAACTCGATGACGACCTTGCCCTTCCGCTTCGAGAGGCTCACCGACACCTTGGTGTCGAGGCGATCGGACAGCCGATCGGCCACATCCTGCAGGCCCGGCATCACCATCGGCGGACGCCGCTTGGCCGGCGTCGGCGAATCGGGCACACCCTCGTGATTCGCCAGCGTCACGGCCTCTTCGGTCGCACGCACCGACATGCCCTCGGCGACGATGCGCGCCGCGAGCGCTTCCTGCGCGTCGGCGCCCGCGTCCAGCGCCAGGAGCGCACGGGCATGTCCCGCCGACAGGACGCCTGCCGCGACCCGCCGCTGCACGGGAATCGGAAGCTTCAGCAGCCGGATCATGTTGGTGATCACCGGACGCGATCGGCCCAGCCGGTTGGCCAGTTCCTCGTGCGTCACGTCGAATTCTTCGAGGAGCTGTTGGTAGGCCGCCGCCTCTTCAAGAGGATTCAGCTGCGCCCGGTGGATGTTCTCCAGCAGCGCGTCGCGCAGCAGATCGGCGTCGCTCGTCTCCCGGACGATGGCCGGGATCTTCTCCAGACCGACGTTGGTGCTCGCCCGCCAGCGACGCTCGCCCATGATGAGCTGATAGCGGACCCCACCGGCCTTCGGCCGCGCGAGCTCGCGAACGACGATCGGCTGCATCAGCCCGAACTCGCGGATGGAGTGCTCCAGTTCGGCGAGTGCCTCTTCATCGAAGACGGTGCGCGGCTGCTGCGGATTCGGCTCGATCTCGGACGGCGGGATCTCCCGGTACACCGCTCCCATGTCGCCGGCGGGTTCCACCGGTGCGGGGGAGGGGGGGCCACCCATCAGCACGTCGGCCGCGGCGCTGCCCATCCGAGTGGTGTTGATGCCCTGTGCCTTGCCCTGCTGCCGCGCGGGTGCCGGCACCGACGGTCGAGCCGCACTCGCGTCGTCGCCCGTCGTCTCCTCCGTCTCGGTGGGGCCGGTCGGGATCAGAGCGGCCAGACCGCGGCCCAGTCCGCCTCGTCTCTGGCTGTCGCGCTGACTCACTGTGCGTTCTCCTTCAAGACCTGGCGCGCGAGTTCCCGCGCCGCATCGAGGTAGCTCATCGCTCCACGTGAGCCCGGGTCGTAGTCGATGATCGTCATGCCGTATCCCGGTGCTTCCGAGACCTTCACACTGCGCGGAATGATCGTGTTCAAGACCTTGTCGCCGAAGTGTGAACGCACCTCGGCGGCCACCTGATCGGCGAGCTTGGTGCGGCCGTCGTACATCGTCAGCAGGATCGTGGAGACATGCAGCGCCTTGTTGAGGTGCGCCTGAACCAGTTCGATGTTGCGGAGCAGCTGACCGACTCCCTCGAGGGCGTAGTACTCGCACTGGATGGGGATCAGGACCTCGCGAGCGGCGACCATCGCGTTGACGGTGAGCAGGCCGAGTGACGGCGGGCAGTCGATCAGGACGTAGTCGATGCCGAGCTCGCGCAACAGCTCGGGATCCAGTGCGTTCCGCAGGCGGCTCTCGCGGGCCACGACGGAGACCAGTTCGATCTCCGCGCCGGCGAGATCGAGGGTCGACGGTACGCAGTAGAGGCGCTCGTTCGCGGGGGACTGCTGGATCGCCTCCCGCAGGGGGACGTCGTCGAGCAGCATCTCGTAGACGGACGCGATTCCCGGCTTGCGGTGATCGATGCCGAGCGCGGTACTCGCGTTGCCCTGCGGATCGAGGTCGATCACCAGCACTCCGAGTCCGTGCAGCGCCAGGCCGGCCGCTAGATTCACCGCGGAGGTGGTCTTGCCGACCCCGCCCTTCTGATTGGCGACCGTCATGATGCGCGGCGCCGCGGGCCGGGGGAGAGTTCCGGTGCCCCCCGGTGTCAGGATCTGACTTGCACGCTCGGCGGCGGCGGCGATGGGTGTGTCTGCGAGGGGTGCGCCCTCGGGCGAGGGCTGGCCGGTTCCACGTGAAACGGAACCCCCCGATTCGGCCATGTCATGCTTCGCCAAGGCGGCACTCCTTCGGTCGTCATCACTATTTTGCGCCTTGCGCTTGAAGGACACCAATCTTCAGTTCTTTCTCTTCTGCCGACGCGCCGCGCGACGTGCCGCCCGTCGATCGTCCGCGGTTTCGATGCGAGTGCCGAGCAGCACGGTGGTCGGTTCGTCGAGCTGCGCACCGACCTCGCGGGTCGTCAGATCGGTCAATCCGACCATCCCCGCCGCTGCCGCATGCGTCGAGATCTCCTCCGCCGCTGTGCGGCCTTTCAGTGCCACCAGGTGACCGCCGACGGCGATCAGGGGAGCGGACCATCGTGCGAGCCGATCCAGCGGTGCCACCGCGCGGGATGTCACGACGTCCGCGGTCCCGACCGCTTCCAGCGTCGGCCGTTCTTCCGCGCGTCCTCGTACGACCGTCACGTTGTCGAGTCCAAGAGCCTCGACCACCTCGTCGAGGAAGGTCGTGCGTCGGAGCAGCGGCTCGACCAGAACCACCTCGAGATCGGGACGCGCGATCGCCAGCGGGATTCCCGGGAAACCCGCACCGCTTCCGATGTCGATGACGCGAAGACCTTCGCCGATCTCTTCGCCGACCACCGCGCTGTTGAGTACATGGCGTGACCACAACCGGGCAGGTTCGCTCGGTCCGATCAGCCCCCGGAGCACGCCTTCATCGCTGAGGATGTCGACGTATTGCTGGGCCAGTCCGATCCGCTCCCCGAAGATCTCTCGTGCCACGGCGGGCTGAGGCTCTGCCTCCTCGACCGTCCTACTCACGTCTTCTCCTTACTGTTGCCTACTACTGTTTCACGTTGAACATCGCCCGGGCCATTCACGGTTCCACGTGAAACGAGAACGACTCGGTGAGGAAGCATCGCCAGGCCGGCAGGGCACCCGAGCACGGCCCGCACCGGCCGCAGTCGAGCCGATTCGGACCCCGGGGCGGACCCGAGTCGAGATCCCAGCGACCAAGTCCCGTCGAGAACCCACGGCAGTCGAACGACATCGAGTAGTGCCCCATAAGGTGGTGTAACTCGGTGGCCGAGATCGTCTCCGACTTCGTGTCGGGACGGACGTAGAGCGGCCACCGTGTGATCCTTCGAGTCAACCGTCTAAAGAATCCTCGAACGGAGTCATCACGATGACCGCACCTCATATTGTCGACCCTGCAGGCCTGCTTGGCCAAGCCCTCGCCGACGCGTCACCGGATCTGATGCGCGAGCTGCTGCAAA
>NZ_JBPSDN010000021.1:0-73677 GCF_052036135.1 Gordonia marina | reverse complement strand
CCGACCGCGATCTCCGTCCGGTCCGCCACCGTCAACATCATCCGTCCCAGCCCCACCCAGGGTCTCCTACCGCGCTACCCGCAACCCCTCGTGGCCTGCAGTGTTGCTACGACGGTATGACACCGCCCTATGGACTGAGTATGGCTGGCGTGGCCACATTTCATGGCAAACAAGAGGCGAAGATCATTGCCGAGGAGCGCTTCTTGCGAAAGATCGCAAGCTGAGAGGCGCCGTGCACGCCTGGTGGCCTGACGGCCACGGTGTGGTGGTCAGGCTGCCCGGTACGTGCCCCTGATGAGGTGCACGGCGGTGGTCTCGATGGAGATGTCGGTAGGGGTCTCGACTTCGCTCGACCAGCGTGAGTCGGGCGGTCCGCTGGCGCCGAGGCGGTGATTGACCGTCGGGGGCGGGGTGCGTTCTGCTTCCGGAACATCAGGTCCGACGCGGAGCTTGTCCGGATGGAACAGTGGATTGACGATCCACGGCCCGGCCCGGCCGACCGGGCGCCAGCCGCCGCGGCCTTTGTCGGGGCCGTCGGTGAGGACGGTGGATTCCCAATCCCCGGGCTGTTTGCCGTTCCAGCGGTTGTGTGTGCCGCAGGCGCCGCCGAGGTGGTCGATGTCGGTGGGGCCGCCGTCTTGCCAGTCGGGCATGTGGTGCATCTCGCACTGGGTGAACGGGCGGGTGCAGCCCGGTGCGGTGCATCCGCGGTCGCGGGCGAACACGGCGAGGCGCTGTGCCCGCGACGCCAACCGATGCGCCCGGCCCAAGTAGAGGGGCTGCCCGGTGGCCTTCGAGAAGACGGCCAGGTGCGGGACGGAGTCGGCGGCGATCTTCACCAGATCTGACACCGGCATCCGCGTGCCGGTCGCGGTCCAGGCGATCCCGGCCTGCCGGGCCAAGTCCTCATCGGTCACGGTAACCACGATCTGATTGCGCAGATTCCCCGGCTTCACGGACGAGAACTGCGCGTTCGCCCACGCCAGCAATGCCAGCAGCGCGTCGTGCTGGCGGCGGCCCAGGAGTCGGGTGTCGCGTTCAGCCGCCGCGGCCAGGACAGCCGGGTCAAGGCCGGGCTGATCGGCCGCCCCGTGGGGAGAGTCCGGATCGTCGGGGTTGTTCATGCCGGGGGCGGCCCACTGGGTGAACATGACCTCGAACTCGGCGCGCAACTGCGGGGTCATCCGCGCCTGCACCGCACTCATCAGCTGCCGGTCCTGTGCGGAGAGCCGGAATTTCGCCTGCCGCCGGCGGTCCTTGTCATCGGCCAACGTGCCGTCGGGGTCGAGGTGAGCCAGGATCCGGTTCCCGACCATCGTCAGCCCGGACGGGGACAGGGTGCGGGCGGCCGCGGCGAGCATGACCTCGGCCCTGTCCCGTTCGGCAGGGTCGACCGACCAGGGAATCTTGTCCATCACCTCCTCGATCACCATCACGTGCGCCTCGCCGATCGCTCCGTCGGCCACCGCGCGTGCGGTTTCCGGGAATACCGGATCGCGGCGCTGCCCGGTCAACTCAGTGAACGAGCCGATCCCGGCCGCCGTCACACGCCGTCGCTTGGACTGACAGTCCCCGAGTCGCAGGCCCTGGGTGAGTAGTTGGTGCATGGTGTTGTAGCCGGCCCGCCGGTACACGCCACGATCGGAGATCTCCACGAACAGCGCGGCGTCGACGGCCACACCTTTGCGGCGGGCCTGTTCGCGCGATTCCAGCAGATCGAGAAGCCCATCCTCCGACAGCGCCCCCAGCGGTGCGCCCGCCAGCGACTCCTCGGCGGCATCGATCACCGCCACCAACTCGGCCGGCGCCAAACCGGCCAGGACACCGCGCGCATCGAACGAATCGTCGCCATACATCACGGGTCTCCTTTCCGGCCGAGTCGAGGATGGTTCTTCTCTTACCGCCAGAATACGCACACCGTGATGTGTATTCAACAGTCGTCTAGAACTTACTTTCGAGTACGAGTCGCCGACTCCAGAGAGCTGGAAGGAATCGAATTCAGCCGCTGTCGCCGCAGCGGCACCCGCCGCCTATTCGGAGTCTTGCTGTACTCGTCTCGTATGTTCGCTTCAGATGGTGAGTGCGTTTGCCGCCACCGTGGCGAGCGGTGCTGCCGAATCGCGCACAGTCGCTGTCCGCTCATCCCGCACAACCCGAGCCGGGAGCGCCTCGAGGAGCCCCGCTCCCTCGCCGACTACCATTAGGGTGATTCACGAGCGGGCGGGTGCCGTCCGCGATCGTCAGGCGAGATCTCGCCGGGGAGGAGCAGCGGACAGGTGAGCCCGACTACGTCCGATTCCACCGGCCGGCTGCCGTTGGAGGGCGCCGAGGGGCCGGCGCTCGGGCCGACCGGGCGGCCGTACCGCGACATCCCCGACCCTCGTCCGCTGGATCGTCACGGCCCGGCGAAGATCGTCGCCGTCTGCAACCAGAAGGGCGGCGTCGGCAAGACGACGTCGACCATCAACCTGGGCGCCGCGCTGGCCGAGGCGGGCCGGCGGGTGCTGCTGGTCGACCTCGATCCGCAGGGGGCGCTGTCGGCGGGTCTGGGAGTGCCGCACCACGAACTCGACCTGACCGTGCACAACCTGCTGGTGGCGCCCTATGCGGCCACCGACGACGTGCTGCTCGGCACCCGCGTGGACGGCCTCGACCTGCTGCCCTCGAACATCGACCTCTCGGCCGCGGAGATCCAGCTGGTCAGCGAGGTCGGCCGCGAGCAGGCGCTCGCCCGGGCGCTGCACCCGGTGGCCGACCGGTACGACTACATCCTCATCGACTGCCAGCCGTCGCTCGGCCTGCTGACCGTCAACGCGCTGGCCTGCGCCGACAACGTGCTGATCCCGATGGAATGCGAGTACTTCAGCCTCCGCGGTCTGGCGTTGCTGACGGACACGATCGACAAGGTGCACGACCGGCTCAATCCGCGCCTGACGCTCGGCGGCATCCTCGTCACCATGTTCGACGCCCGCACGCTGCACTCGCGCGAGGTGATGGCCCGGGTGGTCGAGGTGTTCGGCGACGCCGTCTTCGACACCGTGATCAACCGCACGGTCCGTTTCCCGGAGACCTCGGTCGCCGGCGAACCGATCACCTCGTGGGCGCCGAAATCGACTGGTGCGCAGGCGTATCGGGATCTGGCCCGCGAGGTCATCGCCCGCAACGAGACGTAGGCGTGTCGACGCAGGCGCCGTTCGAGGTGAAGCTCACCAACTTCACCGGCCCGTTCGATCTGCTGCTCAACCTGATCAGTCAGCACCGGCTCGACGTCACCGAGGTGGCCCTGCACGTCGTCACCGACGACTTCATCGCCTACACCAAGGCTCTCGGTCCCGACGCCGATCTGGAGCAGACCACCGAGTTCCTGGTGATCGCGGCGACGCTCCTCGATCTGAAAGCGGCCCGTCTGCTGCCGTCGGGACAGGTCGACGACCCCGAAGACCTCGCGCTGCTCGAAGCCCGCGATCTGCTGTTCGCGCGGCTGCTCCAGTACCGCGCCTACAAGCAGGTCGCGGCGCTCTTCGCTGAGCTGGAAGCGACTGCGCTGCAACGGTATCCGCGTGCGGTGTCGCTCGAAGCCCGCTACTCCGATCTGCTTCCGGAGGTGGAGCTGGGTGTCGACGTGGCGCGGTTCGCCGAGATCGCGGCGGCCGCGATGGCGCCGAAGCCCAAACCGACCGTCGGCCTCGACCACCTGCACGGCTCCAAGGTCTCGGTGCCCGAACAGGCCAAGCGGGTGAGCGTCCTGCTGCGCGCCGCGCGGGGCGGGATGCTGACCTTCGGGCAGCTGGTCGCCGACTGCGCCGACGGCATCGAGGTGGTCGCGAGCTTCCTCGGGCTCCTGGAGCTGTACCGGGAGCGTGCGGTGACCTTCGAGCAGGAGGAGGCGCTCGGCGTGCTCCGCGTCGGCTGGACGGGCGACGCCGACGAGACCGACATCGAGAAGGCGATCGAGAAGGCCGAGGACTACGGGTGAACGAGCAACTGGACCACGACCCCACCATCGACGACGAGGGGAGTCGCATCCTCGACGACGATCACCTGCGCGGCGCGCTGGAAGCTGTTCTGCTGGTGGTGGATTCGCCGATCTCGACCGAGGAGCTGGCCACCGTCGTCGATCAGGACCGCGTGCGGGTACGCACCATGCTCAAGCGGATCGCGGACGAGCTCACCGAGTCCGGCAGCGGCATCGATCTGCGCTACGCGGGCGACGGATGGCGCTACTACACGCGTTCGGAGTACGCGCCGTACGTCGAGAATCTGCTGCTCGACGGCGCACGCAGCAAGTTGACCCGGGCGGCGCTGGAGACGCTCGCCGTGGTCGCCTACCGCCAGCCCGTCACCCGCGCGCGGGTCAGCGCCATCCGGGGAGTGAACGTCGACGGCGTGATGCGGACGCTGCTGGCCCGCGGCCTCATCAATGAGGCGGGCACCGACCCGCAGACCACGGCGACCACGTACGAGACCACCGAACTCTTCCTGGAACGGCTCGGGCTCGCGTCGCTGACCGAACTGCCCGACCTGGCGCCGCTGCTGCCCGACGTCGACGTGATCGACGACCTCGGGGAGGAACTCCTGGACGATCCGCGATTCGCCAAGCTGAGTGCTCAGGCGGCACAATCAGACGTGGACACCTCGGCGGAGGTCCTGCGCGACGCCGACGGGGAATGACACACAACTGAAGGATTTTCACTATGGGAACCGCTAGCCGAGACGGCAGACCGGGACAGGGTGACGGCGATCGTCGTGCCCGCTCTGCCGGTGACAAAGGGAAGAAACCGGCCGGAAAGAAGCCGGGCAAGCCGGCCGCCGGGAAGAAAGCCGCAGGTAAGGGCGCCGGAGTCAAGCGCGGCGCGCAGACTCCGTCGAGCCGCAAACCGCATCGCAAGGGTTCACGACCGGACGTCGCCTCCGGCCGGATCCGCCTGAACAACGCCAAACCCGCCCGCCACCAGGTCGCCGAGGTCGACGCCGACGGGGCGACGTACGTCGCCGACGGCATGCGGCTGCAGAAGGTGCTCGCCGCGGCGGGTGTCGCCTCCCGGCGTGGCGCCGAGGAACTGATCGCCGCCGGGCGCGTCGAGGTCGACGGCCAGATCGTCGTCGAGCAGGGCCTGCGCATCGATCCGAACACCGCGATCATCAAGGTCGACGGCGCGCGCGTGGTGATCGACGAGACCAAGCAGTACCTGGCGCTGAACAAGCCGAGGGGCATGCAGTCGACCATGAGCGACGAGGAGGGCCGGCCGTGCATCGGTGATCTGGTCGCCGAGCGCGTCATGAGTGGGCAGCGACTGTTCCACGTCGGACGGCTCGACGCCGAGACCGAGGGCCTGATCCTGCTCACCAACGACGGCGAGCTGGCGCACCGGCTGATGCATCCGTCGTACGAGGTCCCCAAGACCTACCTCGCCACCGTGCGCGGCCAGCTCCCGCGCGGCGTCGGCCGCGCGCTGCGCGACGGCATCGAACTGGACGACGGCCCCGCCTACGTCGACGAGTTCGCGGTGCTGGAGGTGCACGAGGGCCGCACCCTGCTGCGGCTGGTGCTGCACGAGGGGCGCAAGCGGATCGTGCGACGGCTGCTCGCCGAGGTCGGGTTCCCGGTGCAGCGTCTGGTGCGCACCGACATCGGCCCGATCGCACTGGGCAACCAGCGGCCCGGCAGCATGCGCGCGCTCGACTCGAAGGAGATCGGGGCACTGTACAAGGCGGTGGGAATGTGACCGCGGCGATGACCGACAGCGTGGACGTGGTCGCGATCGACGGCCCGGCGGGCACCGGCAAATCGACGGTGGCGGGCCGGCTCGCCGAGCGCGTGGGCGCCCACTACCTCGACACCGGCGCCATGTACCGCGCGGCCACCCTGGCCGCGCTCCGGGCGGGCGTCGCGCCCGATGACGACGACCGAGTCGCCGAGGTGGTCTCCGGGAGCCGGATCCGGCTCGACGAGGGCCCGGCCGGCGAGACCGTCGTCTGGCTCGGCGACGACGACGTTTCGCGGGAGATCCGTACCGACGAGGTGACCGCCGCGGTGTCGGCGGTCTCGGCGAATCCCGTCGTGCGCGAGAAGCTCGTCGCGCTGCAGCGGGCACACGCGGACACGTCGTTCCTGGTGGTCGAGGGCCGCGACATCGGCACCGTCGTCTTCCCGAACGCCGCGCTGAAGGTGTTCCTGACGGCCACCCCGGAGGCGCGCGCGGAGCGTCGTCACCGGCAGAACCTGGCGGCCGGCCGGCCCAGCGACCTCGCCGAGGTGCTGGCCAGCGTCAACCGCCGCGACCATCTGGACTCCACCCGCGCGGTGAGCCCGCTGCGGCCCGCGGACGACGCGGTGCACGTGGACACCAGTGACCTGACCCTGAATCAAGTGCTCGACCGGCTGACGGAGCTCGTCGGCGAGCGGATCGGAGTGCGCGATGTCTGACGAGAACTTCGGCGACGACGTCGTCGACGACGCCCAGAACCACGAGGACACCGGCGGCCACGACGGCGACGGTTACGACGGCGACGGCACCTGGAGTGACGAGTCGGAGTGGGATCTCTCGGACTTCCTCTCCGATGAAGACGCCGAACTGCAGGAGACGCTGCCGGTGGTGGCCATCGTCGGGCGGCCGAACGTCGGCAAGTCGACGCTGGTGAACCGGATCCTGGGGCGGCGCGAGGCCGTCGTCGAGGACATTCCAGGCGTCACGCGGGACCGGGTGTCGTACCCGGCGAACTGGACCGGCAAGCGGTTCATGGTGACCGACACCGGCGGCTGGGAGCCCGACGCGAAGGGGCTCCAGCAGTCGATCAGCGCGCAGGCCGAGTACGCGATGCGGTCGGCCGACGTGATCGTGCTGGTGGTCGACGCGACCGTCGGTGCCACGGCGACCGACGAGGCCGTCGCCCGCACGCTGCGCCGCTCCAAGGCGCCGGTGATCCTGGCCGCCAACAAGGTCGACAGCGAACGCGCCGAGGCCGACGCCGCGGTGCTGTGGTCGCTGGGGCTGGGGGAGCCGCAGATGATCTCGGCGTCGCACGGCCGCGGAACGGGCGACCTGCTCGATCTGATCCTGGCGAAGCTGCCGGAGAAGCCGCGCGAGCTGAACCCGGCCGGTGGTCCGCGCCGGATCGCGCTGGTCGGCAAGCCGAACGTAGGCAAGAGCTCGCTGCTGAATCGTCTTGCCGGAGAAGAACGTTCGGTGGTCGACAACGTCGCCGGCACCACCGTCGACCCCGTCGACGAGCTGATCGAGATGGACGGGAAGTGGTGGCAGTTCGTCGACACGGCCGGTCTGCGGCGCAAGGTGCGCACGGCGAGCGGGCACGAGTACTACGCGTCGCTGCGCACGCGCGCGGCGCTCGACTCGGCCGAGCTGGCACTGCTGCTGATCGACGCGAGCCAGCCGATCACCGAGCAGGATCTGCGGGTGCTGTCGATGATCGTCGACAGCGGGCGCGCACTGGTGGTCGTGTTCAACAAGTGGGACCTGGTCGACGAGGATCGCCGCTACATCCTGGAGAAGGAGATCGACCGGGAGTTGTCGCGCGTGCCGTGGGCTCGGCGGGTCAACATCTCGGCGACGACGGGTCGTGCGGTGCAGAAGCTGGTGCCGGCGATGGAGCAGGCGCTGGAGTCGTGGGACAAGCGGATCCCGACCGGCAAGCTGAACAACTGGCTCAAGGAGATCATCGCCGCGACACCGCCGCCGGTGCGCGGTGGGCGCCAGCCGCGGGTGATGTTCGCGACGCAGGCCGCGACGCGCCCGCCGACCTTCGTGCTGTTCACGACTGGCTTCCTGGAGGCCGGTTACCGGCGGTTCCTGGAGCGGCGGCTGCGCGAGGAGTTCGGCTTCGACGGTTCCCCGGTGCGGATCAATGTGCGGGTGCGCGACAAGCGGGAGCGCCGCAAGTAGCGGCTTCCCCGCCGCACCGGGTACCGGTGCGCCTGTGCGATACTTCCCGCCATGGACATCGGCTTCTTCATCATCGGAATCCTCCTGTGGGGCATGCTCATCGGCGCGGCGGCCCAGTGGATTCTGGGCGTCAACAAGCCGTCGACGATCAACTGGGGCATGGCCCTCGGTTCGGGTGTGATCGGCTCGTTCGTCGGCGGTGCGCTCGGCAGCCTGATCGCCGGCGAGGGCTTCCATTTCCGCCCGAGCGGCATCATCGGCTCGCTGATCGGCGCCCTCATCGTGACCCTGATCTGGGTGTGGATCGACCGTCGCAAGGGCGATTCGTGATCCGGCGGGGTCGTGCGCTAATGTAGTCATCGCTCCCGCAGGGGAGCGTCCCCGCGAGGGGAAACGGGCTGTGGCGCAGCTTGGTAGCGCACTTGACTGGGGGTCAAGTGGTCGCAGGTTCAAATCCTGTCAGCCCGACCAGAACATACAGGTCAGACCGCCTCTCCGGCATCACCGGGGAGGCGGTCTTTCGCATCGCTCACCGGAAACCCGTCCGAAACGGATGAGCACATCCGGCGTCGTCCGCACGTCCGATCTTCAACCGGGCTGGCGTACTCGGATGGTGCTGGCCAGGTAGCGCCAGCGCCATCCAGCTACGGCGGGAGAGTGGAGAGGCGCCAGCGTCCTCGGGCGGCTCAGTCGCGCGGCGACTGGTCTCCCAGATAGTCGGGATCGTCGACCAGGGTGTCGATGTGCACGCCCAGGAGCCGCCCGGCGTCGTCGTAGGTGGCGACCACCGGGTAGAAGCCGTCGCCCCAGCCCGAATGCGTCAGCACGACGTTCTCGCCGTTCTGTGCGCCCGGCATGACGATGTTCGCCGAACCCGCCACGAGATGTTCGGCGGAGTCCATCAGGGCGAACCAGGAGTCCGGGCGCCCGGTGTCGAACACGGCGTCGTACCAGTCGCCGTCCGGCATGCAGCGAGCGACGGCCGCGGCGTCGGTGAACGCGACGGTTCCGGCGTCGACGCCGACCCCGTAGTACTCGCCCGCGGGCGCCGGTGCCCGGCCCTCGGGCACGACGAACTCGATGCGGGCCGGGGTGCCCTCGGCGACGATCACGCTCAAGTGGCTCTCCCGGAGGTGACTGCCGTCTTGCGCGTCGCTGACGTCGACGACGGTGACGGACACCGGGTAGGTCCCCGGCGGCACCGCGACGACGAGTCCTTCGCCGAGGCCGACGTAGGGGTCGCTGGCTTCCAGGCGGCCGCTGGGAACGTGGAGTTCGCCGAGGGGGACGACGGTGTGCTCGCGGCCGCCGAAGCGCCCGGCGCGCAGGGCATGGAACTGGTCCGGATTCATGATCGGCGACGCTACCGGAGGGGGCCGACATCGCGTCTGGACGCCCGTCGCGCGGTTAGGGTGAGACGATGTTCGACGCTGAGCGGGACCCGGCGGTGGTGGAGTTGGGGATCTTCGTCACCGGTGCGCCGGAGATCGCCTGGCGGGCGCTGACCGAGCCTGACTCGATCGCGCGCTGGCTGGCGCCGACGATCGGGTTCGCGCCCGCGGTGGGCACGACCTTCATCGTGCAGGTTCCGGTGCCGGGCAAGCCGGCCGCCGAGATGTCGTGCCAGGTGGTCGCGGCCGACGAACAGCGGCAACTCACCTACAGCTGGACCGATCTGCGCGGGGAGCCGCTGCTGCGGTGGCTGGTCGACTGGCAGTTGCGGCCGCAGGGAAGGGGGACGCGGGTGCTCCTCCATATGAGTGGCTTCGACGTGACCGATCGCCGCCAGAAGATGGCCCGCAACGCGGTCGAGCGCGGCTGGAACAACACTGTCCTGCCGAAGCTCGCCGCTGAGATCGACGCCCTCGGCGCGGGCTCAACGGAGTGAGCCCGCGCGGGCGCGGGCTCAGCCGTCCGCTCGTCGTCGTGTCGTGTGCAGGGCTGCGACGGCGGTGCCCGCGGCGAGCACGATGACGGCGCCGACGAAGATCAGCCCGGCCCGGCGCAGGCCGAGGGGCTCGGCGAGCAGGCCGACGCCGATCGCTGGGACGGCCAGCATCATGTAGAGCCCGGCGAAGAACGACGACGACACCTCCCCGCGATGCTCCGGCGGGACCTGCTCCACGGTCGTCGCGAGGCCGGCGTTGAGGCACACGCCGCCGGAGATTCCGAGGACCAGTGCCGCGGCGAGGAGGGGCCACAGCGTGATGATGCCGAGGGCCGTCGCGAGCAGGGTCGCGGCGACGATCAGACCGGCACAGCCCGCGGGGACCGCTGTCTGCGGGCGCAGACGGCGCGCGATGAGTTGGCCCGCCGCCATCGCGGCGAAGGCGAGAAAGACCACGAATCCGGCCAGGGAATGGCTGTGCAGCCCCAGGTCTCTGGCGAGGAACAGCGCCGACACGGCAGTGAGCACGCCGGTGACCGCGAAGCCGGTTCCGGCGGCGAGAACGGCGCGGGTGAACGCCCCGCGGATCGAGTGGGGGACGCGCAGGCGCCGCGGACGGATCCGTAGCCGACCGCAGTCGGTGGGCGCCGGGGCCCATGCGAAAAGGCCGGCGAGGGCGATCAGACACAGCACGACATACACCGCGAAGGGCGAGATGAGCGGGTGTGGCGCGACGTCGGCCAGCACGCCGGCAAACAGTGTTCCGAGGGCGAGTCCGCCGGTGTTGGCGGCCACGGCGAGGGTGCCGCCGAGTGCCTTCTTTCCGGCCGGGAAGAGATCGATGACCGCGGCGGTGCCGGTGCCGCTCATCAGCCCGGCGGCCAGACCGGACACCACCCGCGCGACGATCAGCAGCGCCACCGACCGCGGCAGCAGGAAGAGCAGCGCGCTGAGCAGAGCGAGACCGACGGCGAGGAGGAGTACGGGACGGCGCCCGACGTCGTCGGAAAGCCTCCCGAACAGGGAGAGTGCTCCGACGACGCCGAGGGCGTAGACGGCGAAGAGGACGGTCACCATCAGCGGTGAGAACGCCATCTCGGCCGCGTAGAGGGAGTAGAGGGGTGTCGGGATGGTCGTGCCCATCATGGTGACCAGGAAAGCGAAGGCGGTGGCGGCGACGGCCGCGCGTGCGGAGGTGCGGCCCGGTGGGCCGGCGACGTCGAGGGTGGTCATGGAGGCTCCGTTTCAGAATTATTAGACATAGTGTCTCGTTAAAGGTATCGCATTACGTGACAATGTGTCTCGTAATGAACGTCACGCGCCCGAGATACGCCGGGACCCACGTCCGGCGCTGGGTAGGGTCGGGGCATGGGAGAAGCCATGCAGGCGGCCGGTCGTCCGCGCAGCGAGCAGGCCAGGCTCGCGGTACTGCGGGCCGTCGACGACATGCTCGTCGAACACGGATACGCGGCGATGACCATGAAGGGGATCGCCGAACGCGCCGGCGTCGGCCGCCAGACCGTGTATCGGTGGTGGTCGTCGAAGGCGGAGATTCTGCTCGAAGCGAGCGCTGCCGACGCCGCGCGTGAACTCGCCGTCGTGCCGCAGGCCGATCCCGTCGCCGAGGTGGCGGCATTCCTCGCCGGTCTGTCCGCCTTCCTGACCTCGTCCGACGCGGGGCTCGCCTATCGCGCGCTACTCGGCGAGGCGCAGCACGACGCGACGGTCGCCCGGCTCTTGCGGGGTAGCGACATCCTCGGTGACGCAGCCCGGGCGGTGGTGGGTCGCCTGATCGTGCGCGGGACGCTGTCCGGTGATCCGGAGGTGTTAGCGGCCGAGTTGGTCGGACCGACGCTGTACCGGATCCTCGCGGGCGGTGAGCCCGTGGACGACGCCGAGTCGCGGCGGATGGCCGGGCGATTCCTGCGCTGAGCGCTCCCCAGACGGTGGAGCGGCCGTGTCAACCGTATGCCGTGGGAGGTCGACCGGAGCGCGTATCGGCAGGTGGGTGGTCGCGACGCTGTCAGTTCTCCGGTGTGCTGGCGAATCTGGACTACGCGGGTCAGGTAGCGCCAGCGGCGTCCAGATTCGGCAGCGGGCTCCAGCGACGCCGGCGCCGTCGGCCGGGAGCCTCGACCGGGCAGGAAGGCTCGGTCGGCCTGAGCCGTGCCCGGCTGCCGTAAGGTGAGCCGCATGAACATGTCGAAGGTCGTTTTCGGCTTCTTCGTGTTGCTCGCCGCGACGCTGAACTTCGGGTTCGTCATCGGCGACCTCTCCGATCGCAACGAGCACAGCATTTACGAACTGTTCGCGGCGATCACCGTCAGCCTCATCGCGACGGTGCTGAAGTTCGGGGACCGGACGCAGCTCGGCGCGGTCCATCTGGCGACGAGTCTGGTCGCCGACCTCCAGTTGCTGGCGGCCGTGGTGGTGTGGGTGATCGCGCAGCAGGTCAGCACCCACGGTCTGACGTCGGGCGCGGTGGCCAGCGTCGTGTCGCTGGCGGCCGGTGCGCTGCTGGCCAACCTGGTCTCGGTGACCCTGCTGGTGGTCGAGACGGTCACCTTCCACCGCGGCTGATCGGCCGTGGTCACCAAGCGGCACCCACCGCGACGCCGGACGAGGGAGTCGGCCCGCAAGTACGAGGATCCGACCTCGGCCACCGTCTTCGTCGTGCTCCGGCGCATGCGGGCGCCGCTCATCACGCTGATCGTCGTCTTCGCGATCGGGGTGGTCGGCCTCAGCCTGATCCCCGGGCGCGACGAACTCGGCCACACGGTGCACCTCACCCTGTTCGACGCCTTCTACGTGATGAGCTACACCGCGACCACGATCGGCTTCGGCGAGACGCCGTGGCCGTTCACGATCGCGCAGCGACTGTGGGTCACCGCGTGCATCTTCATGACGGTGCTCGGCTGGGCGTATCTGGTGGGCACGCTCCTGTCGCTGGTGCAGGACCGCGGATTCCGTCAGGTCCGGGCCCGGCACCGGTTCAGTCGCCAGGTGATGCGGATCCGCGAACCGTTCCTCCTGGTCGCCGGTTACGGCCGGGCCGGGGAGGTGCTGGTTCGCGCGTTCGATGCGATGGCGCAGCAGGTGGTGGTGATCGATCCGAGCGCCGAGCGGATCGACGAACTCGATCTCGGCTCGTTCCGCACCGAGGTGCCCGGGCTGGCCGCGGACGCCGGCGACCCGGCGCAGCTGCGGCTCGCCGGCATCGATCACCCGTGCTGCGCCGGGGTGCTCGCCCTGACCGGCGACGATCAGGTGAATCTGGCGGTCACCATGGCGGCGGCGCTGCTGCGGCCCGACCTTCCGGTGATCTCGCACACCATCGTCGGTTCGACGGCCGAACAGATGCGGGCCTTCGGCACCCCGACGGTGATCGATCCGTTCGAGCGATTCGGCGACCACCTGCGACTCTCCCTGCACTCACCGGCCGGATACCAGCTGCTCACCTGGCTCGAAGCCGGTCCCGGTGCCGAACTGCCCGAACGGGGCCGGACCCCGCCGCCCGGACGGTGGGTGGTCTGCGGATACGGCCGATTCGGTCACGAACTGACGCGCTACCTCCGGGAGATCGGCGTCGAGATGACGGTGATCGACGCCCGCGACATCGCCGACCTCGACAGCGGCAGCGGCATCCAGGTGATCACCGGCGATGCCAGCGAGCCCGCCGTCCTGGCGCAGGCGCACCTGGACACCGCGGTCGGTCTCGTCGCCGGCACCGACGACGACGTCGCCAACCTGTCCATCCTGGCCGGTGCGCGTAAGCGCAACCCCGAGCTCTTCCTCGCCGGGCGACAGAACCGGCCCACCAGCGCGGAGTTGTTCGACGCGATGAACCTCGATGCACTGCTGGTGCCCAGCGACGTCGTCGCGCACGAGGCGTACGCGCGTATCAGCTCACCGCTGCTGTCGCGCTTCCTGCGGCACATCCCGGCCGAGAACGAGAAGTGGGCCGCCGACCTGATCTCCCGGCTCGTCAACGAATGCGGGCGCACCCTGCCCGCGCTGTGGAAGATCCACCTCGACGACGACCGCGCGCCCGCGATCGTCGGCCGGCTGAGTTCGGGCGAGGTGTGCCTCGGCGACCTCCTGCGTCGTCCCGAGGACCGGACGCGGCGGCTGCACATCGTGCCGGTGCTGCTCCTGCGGTCGGACGGCACCGAGATCGCGGCACCGCCGATGGACACGCGTCTGGAGCCGGGCGACGAACTCCTCCTGGCCGGCAGCGGCCGGGAACGGAGGGGCGTCGAGTCGACGCTCGTGGTCGACGTCACCGCCGCATACGTGCTCGGCGGGGAGCGCCTGCGCCGCGGGCCCCGGATACCCGCCGCATGGCGCCGCCGGCCCTCGGAGGACGACGTTTAGGAACGTCTAGAACGAATCGCCGACGCAGAGCGTCGAGACGATCCGGCTGGTCTCGCCGGTGGCGGAGGTGGCGCGCGCGGTGGCGGCGTCGGACGCCGCCGAACGGGTCCCGGCGGTGGCCGTGTAGTACGCCGACGAGCCGCTCGTGACGTGCGCGACGGCCGCGCAGCCCGAGCTGAACGTCGAATACCCCCACGACTCGTTGAAGCCGTAGTTCGCGGCGGCGCCGAGCAGGGCGTCCTGGCTCGGGTAGTCCTTGAACCGCACCACCCGGCCCTGCGGGCTCACCACCAGACCCCACACGCCGGCGGGCTCCTCGGTGGAGGTGGTGGTCGAGGTGAGCGTCGTGGTGCTCGGGGCCGGGGCCGGCGACGGGGTACCGGAGCTTCGCGAATTCGCGAGATAGAGCGCACCGGCCACCACCCCGACGCTGAGCAGGATCGCGAGGACCGCGAGCACGACGGTCGTCGACGACGACCTCGAGCGCGGCGTGCGAGCGGGAACACGGGCCGGCGCCGGTGGGGCGGGTCTCGGCGGGGGAGGCGCCGGCGCGGTGAACGGCCTGGTCCCGCGCGGCGGCGGCGCGGAGGGCGCGGCCGGCGGCGGGACGAGCGGCACCGGGGCCACCCGCGTCGGCGGGCGTATCGACGCGGGTTCGCCGCCCGTGGTGAGGGCGGCGGCGAACGCCGCGCACGACGGATAGCGCTGCTCCGGCTCCTTGGCCAGGGCGCGTGCGAAGACCGGATCGAGTCCGGCCAGCTCGGGGGCCAGGCTGCTGATCGGCGGCGGGGTGTCGTTGAGCTGTGCCGACAGCAGCGCCGCGGTGGACAGTCCCGCGAACGGCGGCCGCCCGGTCAGCAACTCGTAGGCGGTGCAGGCGAGCGAATACTGGTCGGCGGCCGGCACGTCGCGCTGCCCGCGGACCGTCTCCGGCGCCGAATAGGTGAGCGTGCCCACGAACGAGTCGGCGGCGGTCAGCGAGGTGGCGCCGGCCAGCCGGGCGATGCCGAAGTCGAGGACGGTCACCCGGTCGATCGCCCCGGTATCGGTGCGCCCGACCTGCACGTTGGCCGGCTTGACGTCGCGGTGGACCACGCCGCGGCGATGCGCGTAGTCGAGGGCGTCGCCCGCCTGCCGGACGATCTCGCGGACCTCGGGAAGCGGCAGCCGCCCGGCCCCGGCGAGATCGTTCCCGGCGAGGAACTGCATGGTGAACCACGGGATGCCGTCGGTGATCCCGTGGTGATAGACGGTCACGATTCCCGGATGGTCCAGCGACGCCACGGTGCGGGCCTCGGCGGCGAAACGCGCGGCGAAGTCGCCGTGCGCGTCGACCGTCAGCACCTTCAGCGCCTCCCGCCGGTCGAGATGCGGGTTGCGGACGAGGAACACGGTGCCCATCCCGCCGCGCCCCAGCAGCGAGAGCACGTCGTATCCGGCGAAGACACCACCCGGGACCGGACCGGTCATCGACTCTCACCTCCTCGTCCTGCGCCGGCGGCCGACGCCGACGGTTCACGCCGCATGGTATCCGGCGGCTCCGACTTCGGTGAGAACGGTAGGGTGGCGCGGTGACACCGATCCGGGGCGCCCTGCTGGTGGGCGGGACGTCGAGCGACGCCGGGAAGAGCCTGGTGACCGCCGGACTGTGCCGCTCCCTGGCACGCCGGGGCGTCCGCGTCGCCCCGTTCAAGGCGCAGAACATGTCGAACAATTCGGCGGTCACCCTCGACGGCGGTGAGATCGGCCGCGCCCAGGCGCTACAGGCGGCCGCCTGCGGGCTCGAGCCGGATACCCGATTCAACCCGGTTCTCCTCAAGCCCGGCAGCGACCGCCGGTCCCAGGTGGTGGTCCGCGGCCGCGCGGTCGGCGACGTCGGGGCCGGTGACTACCAGACCTGGCGGGCTCGTCTCGCCGACCTCGTCCACGACGAATTGTCTTCTCTCCGAAGCGAATTCGACGTCGTGATCGCCGAAGGGGCGGGTTCGATCGCGGAGATCAACCTCCGCGCGAACGACCTGGCGAACCTCGGCCTGGCCCAGCGCGCACGACTCCCCGTCCTCGTGGTGGCCGACATCGATCGTGGCGGCGCACTGGCCGGGCTCTTCGGCACCACCGCGGTGCTCGACCCCGCCGATCAGGAACTCGTCGCCGGGTACGTGATCAACAAGTTCCGCGGCGACCCGGCGATCCTGGCGCCGGGACTGGACATGCTCCGCGAGCGCACCGGTCGGCCCACCCTCGGCGTGCTGCCGTTCCATCCGGACATCTGGATCGACGCCGAGGACTCGCTCGCCAGCCCGGTCGGCCGCCGCGTCGGCCCCCCGGCCGCCGGACACCGGGACGCCACCCTCACCGTCGCCGCGATCCGGCTGCCTCGCGTCTCGAACGCCACCGACGTCGAGGCGCTCGGCTGCGAACCCGGCGTCGATGTGACCTGGGCCGATGACCCGGCCGCCGTGGCCGCCGCCGACCTCGCGGTGCTGCCGGGCACCCGCGCCACCGTGGACGACCTGCGCTGGCTCCGCGAGCGCGGCCTCGACGCCGCGCTCGCGCGCCGCGCCGCGCAGGGCCGCCCGGTACTCGGCATCTGCGGCGGCTTCCAGATGCTCGGACGCACCATCGACGACGACGTCGAATCGCGCGCCGGCACCGTCGACGGGCTGGGCCTGCTCGATGTCGCCATCGCCTTCCACCCGGACAAGACGCTGCGCCGGTTCACCGGTGACGACGGCCGGAACCCTGTGCGCGGCTACGAGATCCACCACGGCCGGGTGGTGCGGTCGGCGGAGACCCCGTGGTTGCGCGACGACACGCTCGGCCCCGAGGGCGCGCGCCGCGGCGCGGTCTACGGCACGCACTGCCACGGACTGCTGGAGAGCGACGACTTCCGCCGGGCCTTTCTGACCGAGATCGCGTCGGTGGCCGGCAAACCGGGCTTCGTGCCCGAGCCCGGCCTGCGCGTGACCGCCGTCCGCGAGAACCAGCTCGATCTGCTCGCCGATCTGGTTGACGAACATCTCGACATGTCGGCTGTGCAACGGTTGCTCACAGATGGCGTACCGGCGCTGCCGCGCGTCCTAAGCTGGCTGTCGTGGAATCCGAGCACCTGAAGGTAGAACACGACGGCCTGACGTTCGACGTGCACCGCAGCGGCCCGCCCCGCGGACCGTGGGTGGTGCTGCTGCACGGCTTCCCGGTCGACTCGTCCTGCTATGACGCGGTGCTGCCGCGCGTGCACGACGCCGGCCTGCGGACCCTCACCATCGATCAGCGCGGATACAGCCCGGGCGCGCGCCCGGAGGCCGTCGACGACTACCGGCTGGACCGGCTGGCCGGCGACGTCCTCGGCGTCCTCGGCCACTTGAACATCGCGTACTCGATGCTGGTCGGCCACGACTGGGGCGGCATCGTCGCCTGGCAGCTGGCGGCCAAGCACCCGGAGCGGTTCACCAGCCTGGTCGCGGTCAGCACCGGCCACCCGTCGGCGATGGCCGATGCCCTCGCGCTCGGTGACGATCAGCGGACACGGTCGTCGTACATCAAGGACTTCATCGCCGAGGGCGCCGAGGAGACGCTGACCGCCCGCGGCGGCGTCCTGTTGCGCCGTGCGGGGCTGTCCGCCGACGAGGTGAAGCCGCTGCTGGAGCCGGGCAGGCTGGCCGGGCCGCTCGGCTGGTACCGGGCCAACTTCACCGGGAACATCGCCGAGACGCTGAAATGCCCGCCGGTGGAGATCCCGACCACCATGCTGTGGAGCGACGGCGACGCGGCGCTGGGTCGTGACCAGGCCGAACTCTCCGGCCGCTACGTGTACGGCGACTACCGGTTCTCCGAGCTGCACGGCGTGGACCACTGGATTCCGCAGCGCGCGCCGGAGGCCGTCGCCAGCGAGATCGCGCTGCGCTCCGCGCTGTTCTGACCGGTCAGCCCAGGACCGTGAAGCCCGGGGCGAGGCCGTCGCGCCCGGTCATCGCCCGCAGTACGGTGACCGCCCGGCCGGGTTCGGCCAGTGCGGCCGCCAGTTCGATCGCCCGCGGGGCCGCCCGCAGCAGATCGGGCCCGGGCTCGAGTCCGAGGGCGCTCGTCAGGTCCAGCGAGTGCACGGTCAATTCGAAGGCGCGGGTCGGCAGATAGTCGATCAGGCGCATCGGGCCGACGGGGGAGAGCAACGGCGCGTCGTCGGGCAGCACCGGCACGAGATCGCCGACGCGATCGGCGATGGTGAGGGCCGCACCGACCGGATCGTCGCCCAGATCGAGACCGGCCGCGACGCCGCGCGCCGCGACCGCGGCGGGGTCGCCGACCGAAGCGAACGCGGCCCGGAAGTAGGCGATCGGGCCGTCCAGGACACTCTCCGGGTCGATCGAAACCCCTTCTGCCGCGGCGAGATACGACTCGATGGTCAGGAAGGCCCGGCACGTGTGACCGAGAAGGGAACGCACCGTCCAGTCGCCGAGTCCCGGATCGTCGAGCCGGGCCGGGTCCAGGCGGCCGATCGTGTCGCGGAAGCCGGCGGCGGAGCCGTCGAACCAGCCCCGGATCTCCTTCGTCGAGATCGGCATCTCAGTCCAGTTCGAGCCCGAGGAGGGCGTTCTCCAGCACCTCGGGGAGCGCCGGGTGGATCCAGTACTGGCCGCGGGCCATGTCCGCGACGCCGAGGCCGAAACTCATCGCCTGGATCACCGGCTGGATGATCGACGACGCCTGCGGGCCCAGAATGTGCGCCCCGAGCAGGAGCCCGGTGTCGCGGTCGGCGATCACCTTGCAGAACCCGGTGGTGTCCTCCATCGCCCAGCCGTAGGCGACGTCGCCGTACGCCTGCACCTTGACCGCGATCCGGTGACCGGCCGCCACGGCCTCTGTCTCGGTGAGGCCGACGGCCGCGATCTGCGGGTGGGTGAACACCGCGGCGGGTACGGCGGTGTGCATGAACGACGCGAGATCCGGTGCGTCCCAGCCCTTCAGCAGGTTCTCCTGCACGGTGCGCTGCTCCTGGTTCGCCACGTGCTTCAGCTGATACGGAGAGCTCACATCACCGAGCGCCCACACCCCGCGCGCGGGGGTGCGGCCGTGAGCATCGGTCGGTACGCGGCCGTCGGAGGTGAGTTCCATCCCGATGGTGTCCAGGCCGAGCCGGTCGCCGTTGGGGGTGCGGCCGGTCGCGACCAGGAGGACGTCGACGTCCAGGTCGTCGCCGGAGGCGAAGCCCAGCCGGATCTCGCCGGAAGGCAGCTCGCTGACGGTCGAGCAGGTCTCGTCGAGCTGAACGTCCCACTGCCGCTGCGCGATCGCGGTGAAGCGGGCGCTGATCTCCGCGTCGAGCTTGCGCAGCAGCGCCGGCCCGCGGGCGATCACCGTGACCTGCGTGCCGAGGGCGCCGAAGACGTGCGCGAACTCCGCCGCGATGTAGCCGCTGCCGACGATCGCCATCCGCCGGGGGAGTTCGGGGAGCCGCATGACGTTGTCGTTGGTGTAGTAGCGGACACCCGAGCGCGCGATCGGTTCGGGGATCTCCGGCCGCGCACCGGCGGCGATCACCACCTCCGTGGCGAGCACGACGTCGCCGGCGGCGGTGACCAGGCGATAGCGGCCGGTCGCGTCGTCACGGCCGTCGAACACCACGTGCGAGGAATAGACGGTGATGTTGGGGCAGTCCTCCTCGCGGTAGCGCCGCCCGCCCGCCGAGATCGGGTCGATCCGGCCGAAGACGCGGGCGACCAGCTCGGGCCAGCGCACCCCGTCGAAGGTCGCCTCCACGTCGTAGGCGGCCGCCGATCTGATCTCGGCCGCGACATCCGCCGCGTAGACGAACATCTTGGTCGGGATGCAGCCCACGTTCAGGCAGGTGCCGCCGTAGATGCTCTCCTCGAAGATCGCGATCGAGAGGCCGTCGAAGCGCTCGTCGGGGATCGAATTGCCGCTTCCGGTGCCGATGATGGCCAGATCGGTCAGCTGCGGGCTGCTCATGCGTCGGTCTCCTCGGTGGTGGCGGCGGGGTCGATCTCGTGGCGCATCCAGTCGCCGACCGCCTCGTAAGCGAGTTCACGGGGCACGGACTTGGACAGGAAGGCGTCGTGCCGGGCGCCGGGGATCACCACCGACAGCACCCGCCGGCCGAGGAACGGCGCCCAGCGGGCCATGTGGCTCACGTCGAGCACACAGTCGGCGGTGTCGACGGCGACGTCGTACGACGACGAGAAGTGCGACTTGTCCGAGCGCAGCACCAGCACCGGCACGCCGACATCGATCCCGTCGTGAATCGTGAACTGGCCCTGGCGGATCGCGTTGAGCCAGCCGAAAGTGACCGGGAAGCCGCCGAGCGGTTTGCGCTCCAGGTCGTACGACCACTCGCCGCCCGAGTCGACGTGCAGGCTCTCGCCGTACGACGACGACAACTCGCGCGGCACCTCCGCCTTCGGGCGCACCTTGGCGATCGCGGCCACCACCCGGGCGAGCGGGCGGGTCCGCAGCACGGCCTCACCCTGCATGTCGAGCCACGGGGCGTTGAGCAGGAGGCCGGCGATGCGGTCGTGTCGTGCCGGGTCGGTCTCCCGGAGCCGGTCGAGCCACAGCGGGGTCACCAGGCCGCCGGTGGAGTGCCCGGCGACCACGACGCGGACCGGCGCGCCGGCCGCGCTCAGCTCATCGGTGATCACGTCCAGCGCCAGGGTCAGCTCCTCGTCGTACACGGCGAGATCGGTGGTGAAGTGCGGCTGATGATGGGCGGCCAGTGAACGGCCGCATTTGCGCAGGTCGAGTCCGTAGAAGGCGTAGCCGAGGCCGTCGAAGTAGTCGGCCAGCTCCTCCTGGAAGAAGTAGTCGGTGAAGCCGTGGACGTAGAGCACCGCGCCGCGGGAGGCCCGCGCGCGGCCGGGCCGGCGGATCAGGGTGGCGCTGATCGGGTCCTCGCCGTCCGGGTCGGGACCGAGCGGGAGCGTCAGCAGCTCGTAGTGGTCGAGGAATTGGTCGGGACGCCAGACGTGCTCGTGGGCGAGCTCGGAAGACTTCGGGGAGGTCACACCGTAGAGCTTAGATGCCTGTGCCGCGTGTCGTGCATCGCACAAAGGCACCTCCGATTCGGGCGGTCAGCGCGTCATGGTGGACAATGACGAACGATGAGCGGACCCGAACCGGGGCGGCCGCGCGGACGGAAGTGAGCTTGACGTGTCCCAGAAGGTGATCAAGACGGACGTGGCGCTGGTCGGCGCCGGCATCATGAGCGCCACGCTCGGTGCCCTGCTGCGGCAGCTGGAGCCGAACTGGACGATCAGCCTGTTCGAGCGTCTCGACGCCGCGGCCGCGGAGAGCAGTGATCCGTGGAACAACGCGGGCACCGGTCACTCGGCGCTCTGCGAGCTGAACTACACCCCGATGGGTGACGACGGCGCGATCGACATCACCAAGGCGCTGAGCATCAACGAGCAGTTCCAGCAGTCGCGCCAGTTCTGGGCGTACGGCGTGGACAACGGTGTGCTCGGCGCGCCCGACGAGTTCATCAACCCGATCCCGCACGTGAGCTTCTGTCACGGCGATGCCGGCGTCGACTACCTGGCCAAGCGGCACGCCGCCCTCGCCGGTCAGACCCTGTTCGAGGGTATGGAGTACATCACCGACGAGGCCGAGTTCGCCGAGCGGCTCCCGCTGATGGCCGCCGGCCGCACCTACGAGGGTGATCCGGTCGCGCTCAACTGGTACACCGAGGGCACCGACGTCGACTTCGGTGCGCTGACCCAGCAGCTGCTGAACTACGTGGGCCGCGACGCGCAGCTGTACTTCGGCCACGAGGTGCGCAACCTGTCCAAGCAGTCCGACGGCAGCTGGGTGGTCAAGGTCCGCAACGTGCGCACCGGCGAGGTGCTGCGGGTCGAGGCCAAGTTCGTCTTCATCGGCGCCGGCGGCGGTGCGCTGCACCTGCTGCAGAAGTCCGGTATCCCGGAGGCCAAGGGCTTCGGCGGCTTCCCGGTCTCCGGCCAGTTCTTCCGCTGCACCAATCCCGAGCTGATCGCCGAGCATTCGGCCAAGGTGTACGGCCAGGCCGCCGTCGGTGCCCCGCCGATGTCGGTGCCGCACTTGGACACCCGCGTGATCAACCACGACAAGGGTCTGCTGTTCGGCCCCTATGCCGGCTGGTCGCCCAAGTTCCTCAAGACCGGCGGCGTGATGGATCTGCCGAAGTCGGTGAAGCCGGGCAACCTGCTCCCGATGATGTCGATCGCGCCGAAGGAGTTCGGCCTGCTCAAGTACCTGATCGGCGAGCTCGCCGCGTCGTCGGCCGACCGCGTGAAGACGTTGCAGGAGTTCGTCCCGCGCGCCACCGGCGGCGACTGGGAGATGATCACCGCGGGTCAGCGCGTGCAGGTGATCCGGGCCACCGGCAACAAGGGCAACCTCGAATTCGGCACCGCCGTGGTGGCCGCCGCGGACGGCACCATCGCCGGTCTGCTCGGTGCGTCGCCGGGCGCGTCGACCGCCGTGCCGGCCATGCTGAACGTGCTGAAGCAGTGCTTCGGCGACCGCTTCGACGGCTGGACGCCGAAGCTGACCGAGATGATCCCGTCGTTCGGCCAGAAGCTCAACGACAACCCGGCGCTGTTCCGCCAGATGTGGGACTGGACCAACCGCAGCCTCGAGCTCACCGGCCCCGGCCGGCACGTCGCGCCGGAGGGCGCCGGCCGCCACGAGGCCGCCGAGCAGGCCTGAGCGTGTCGCAGTCGCCGGCCCGCTACCCGTTCAGCGCGGTCGTCGGACAGGACCGGCTCAAGCTGGCGCTGATCCTGTCCGCGGTGTCGCCGGGTATCGGGGGCGTGCTGATCCGCGGCGAGAAGGGCACGGCCAAGTCGACCATCGTCCGCGGTCTGTCGCCCTTGCTCGCGCGGGGCGACGGCGGCGGTGGGCGAGTGGTGGAACTGCCCATCGGGGCCACCGAGGACCGGGTGATCGGTTCGCTCGACCTGACGCGTGTGCTGCGCGACGGCCAGGCGCACTTCACTCCCGGCCTGATGGCGCAGGCCGACGGCGGTGTGCTGTACATCGACGAGGTCAACCTGCTGTCCGATCACCTGGTGGACGTGCTGCTCGATGCCGCGGCCAGCGGCCGGGTGACCATCGAACGCGACGGAGTCTCGCACACCCAGTCGGCGGACTTCGTGCTGGTCGGCACCATGAATCCGGAGGAGGGGGAGCTGCGCCCGCAGCTCCTCGACCGGTTCGGGCTGGTCGTCGACGTGGCGGGTCCGCGCGAAGTGGACGAGCGCGTCGCGATCGTCACCGCGCGGATGGCATTCGACGCCGACCCGGAAGGCTTCGCGGCGTCCTACGCCGACGCCGAAGCCGAACTGGCGCAGCGGATCTCGTCCGCGCGGGCGGCGATCGGCGAGGTGACGGTCCCGTCCGCGGAACTGCGGCGCATCGCCGCGGTCTGTGCGGCCCTGGAAGTCGACGGGCTGCGCGGTGACATCGTGGTGGCGCGCACCGCGGCCGCGCACGCCGCCTGGCGCGGTGCCGCCGAGGTCACCGAGGACGACGTGACGGTGGCCGTCGAGCTGGCGCTGCCGCACCGGCGCCGGCGCAACCCGTTCGACTCCTCCGACATGGACCGCTCGCAGCTCGACGAGGCACTGGAACGCGGCGAGCAGGCCGCCCAGGAGCCGCCCCCTTTTGACGGTGCGCCCGAGCCGGACGACGGCCCGGGCGAGGCTGCCTCGGACACCGAACCCGACGGTCCGCCGGACGACGATTCGGGCGGGTCCCCAGACGGCGGCGACGCCCCGCCGGGCCCGGCGTTCGGGACCCCGCCCGCGGGCACCGGGTCGCGGCTGCGGGTCTTCCGCGCCGCGGGTATCGGCGACGGCGACGACGGACGACGCTCCCGCGCCCGCAGCCGCCGCGGAATGACTACGCACGCCGTCGATTTCAGCCACGACACCCCCGTCCACCTGTTCGCGACGGTGCTTTCCGCCGCGGGCCGGGCCGCGGGGACGCCGTCGATCGAGGCCGGTGACCTGCGCGGGGCGCAGCGAATCGGGTCGGAGTCGAATCTGGTGGTCTTCGTGGTGGATCTGTCCGGCTCGATGACCGCCCGCACCCGGCTCGACGCCGTCCGGACGGCGTGCGTCGACCTGCTGCGCGACTCCTACACCCGGCGCGATCGGGTGGCCGTGGTCGTCGCGGCGGGCCGCGGCGCCTCCGTGGCGGTACCGCCGACCCGCTCGGTGGATCTGGCCGTCGCGCGCCTCGCACAGGTGCGCACCGGCGGACGGACCCCGCTCGCGGAGGGACTGACGACGGCGCTCGGGGTGATCGAGCGCGCCGCCCGCACCGATCCGGAGCGCCGACCGCTCCTGGTGGTCCTCACCGACGGCCGGGCCACCGCCGGACCGAACGCTCCCGAACGGGCATCGGCCGTCGCCGATGCCATCGCACGAGGCGGCATCTCGTCGCTGGTGGTGGACTGCGAACAGGGCATGATCCGTCTCGGTCTCGCCGCCGACCTCGCGCGCCGGATGGGCGCCGAGTACGTCTCGATGGATTCGCTCGCCGTCTCCGGACTCGCCACGGCGGTGACCGGCCGTGAATCAGCGGGCTCGTTGGCGTGGCGAGCGCACTCCATGCTGGTCGAGCGGAGTCGAGACCACTCGCTTCGTCGAGAGTGGTGATCTCGACTCCGCTCGATCATCATGTGGACGCCGTCGCACCGCTAGGGTTGGATCCATGCCCAAAGGAGTGCCCGAGTCGGTTCCGAACGACGGTCTGACCACCCGCCAGCGCCGTAACCAGCCCGTGCTGGCCGTCCACACCGGGCCGGGCAAGGGGAAGTCGACGGCCGCCTTCGGGATGGCGCTGCGCGCCTGGAACGCGGGCATGGACGTCGCGGTGTTCCAGTTCGTGAAGAGCGCGAAGTGGAAGGTCGGGGAGGAGAACGCGCTGCTCGCGCTCGGGAAGGTGCACGAGGAGACCGGGCAGGGCGGGCCGGTGCAGTGGCACAAGATGGGGCAGGGCTGGTCGTGGATCCGGCGGTCCGATGACGCCGAGCAGGATCACGCCGAGGCAGCACGCGCCGGGTGGACCGAGATCGCCCGCCGGATCGCGGCGGACGAACACGACTTCTACGTCCTCGACGAGTTCACCTATCCGCTGCACTGGGGCTGGATCGACACCGACGAGGTGGTCGCCGCACTGCGTGCCCGGCCGGGCCGCCAGCACGTCGTGATCACTGGCCGGTACGCGCCGGAGTCGTTGCTCGAGGCCGCCGACCTGGTGACCGAGATGACCAAGGTCAAGCATCCGATGGACGCCGGCCGGAAGGGCCAGAAGGGCATCGAGTGGTGACCCGCCTCCCGGCGGTGGTGATCGCCGCGCCGAGTTCGGGGAGCGGGAAGACGACGGTCGCGACCGGCCTCATCGGTGCGCTGACCGCGGCCGGGCACACCGTGGCGCCGTTCAAGGTGGGCCCCGACTACATCGACCCGGGCTATCACGCCCTCGCGGCGGGCCGGCCCGGACGCAACCTGGATCCTCTTCTGGTGGGCGAGGAGCGGATCGGGCCGCTGTTCGTGTCGGGTGCCCGGGGCGCGGACGTCGCCGTCGTGGAGGGCGTGATGGGCCTGTTCGACGGGCGGATCGCGGCCGCGGCCCCGGACCTCGGGCTGGGTTCGACCGCCCACGTCGCGACCCTGATCGGCGCGCCGGTGGTGCTGGTGGTCGACGCCGCGGGGCACTCCCAGTCGCTGGCCGCGCTGCTGCAGGGCTTCGTCGGCTATGCGCCACAGGTGCGGATCGCCGGGGTGATCCTCAACCGGGTCGGTTCGGACCGCCACGAGGAGGTGCTGCGCCAGGCGTGCGTCCGCGCCGGACTGGCCGTGCTCGGGGTGCTGCGCCGCGACCCGGCGATGTCGGTGCCCTCCCGGCACCTGGGGCTGATCCCGGCCGCCGAGCGAGACGCCGAGGCCGTCGATGCGGTCGCCGCCATGTCCACGAAAGTCGGTGCGGCCCTCGATCTTCCGGCGATCCTCGCGGTCGCCGCGCAGGCCCGCTCGCCGGCGTGCGTGCCGTGGTCGGCGATCGATGAGGTCGCGCACCCGGTGGCGTCGCGTCCCGTGGTCGCGGTGGCCCGTGGTCCGGCGTTCACCTTCTCCTACGCCGAACACGCCGAACTGCTGACCGCGGCCGGGGCAGAGGTGGTCGGGTTCGATCCGCTCACCGAGTCGCTGCCGGAACCGGCCGCCGCCGTGGTGATCGGCGGTGGGTTCCCGGAGGAGCACGCCGCGACGCTGAGCGCCAATCTGCCGCTGCGCGACGCCCTCCGCGCGCACGTGGCGGCCGGCCGGCCGGTGCACGCCGAATGCGCGGGCCTGCTCTATCTGCAGCGGATGCTCGACGGCTATCCGATGACCGGTGCACTGCCCGGACGGGGCGCGTTCACACCGCGGTTGACGCTCGGCTATCGCGACGCCGTCGCGCTGACCGGTTCGGTGCTGTTCGACGCGGGCGAGCGGGTCACCGGGCACGAGTTCCACCGCAGCGTCGTCCACTGGGACGACCCGCCGTCGCCGGCCTGGGGCTGGCGGGGCGCCGACGGGCTCGCGGCCCACGACGGCGCGGTGACAGCCGGGGTGCACGCGTCGTACCTGCATCTGCATCCCGCGGGCTATCCTGCGGCCATCGCCCGATTCGTCCGGGCGGCGGTAGACGAGAGGCCGGCGGAGGGGATATGACGTCCGACGACAGTGAGCGCGGCGATTACGCCGACCTCACCGCGCAGCTGCGCATCCGTGACCCGCACCGTCCGTCCGGTTCGGAGGCGCTGCGCACCGCGCTCGACGCGCTGACCGACGAGCAGTCCGATCCGGCCGTGCTGCGGGAACTGCTCGAAGCGGTGCTGCTGGTGGGGCAGGGGCTGGACCTGGCCGATGCGCTGCAGCGCATCGTCGACGTCGCCGCGGCGGTGCTCGACGCGCAGTACTGCGCGCTCGGCGTCCGCAGCCCCGAACTGCGGTTGCAGGCGTTCGTCTACACGGGGATCTCCCCGGAGGTGCGCGCCGAGATGGGCGGCCTGCCGATCGGCCGCGGGGTGCTTGGTGAGCTTCTGCAGCATCCCGAGGTGCTGCGGATCGCCCATCTCGGCGAGCACCCGGCGTCGGTCGGTTTCCCGCCGCACCATCCGCCGATGGACACCTTCCTCGGGGCGCCGATCATCGTGCGCGGTGAATTGTTCGGCAGCATCTATCTCACCGAGAAACAGACCGGCTCCGAGTTCACCCCGCAGGACGAACAGATCGTGTCGGTGCTCGCGGTGGCGGCCGGTATCGCGGTCGACAACGCGCGGATGTACGAACGCCAGCGCACCCGGCATCGGTGGATGGAGATCCTGGCGCACCGCGGGTCCGAGCCGATGGCCGGCCTGGCACTGGACGACACGCTCAACGGGCTGTGCGCGGACGTCGCGGCGCTGACCGGGGCCACCGACGTGTTCATCGTCTCGATGCAGGGCGGCCAGCCGTGCCTGCACGGGCACACCGGGCGGCCCGTCGAACCCGCCGACATCACCTGGCCGGGACTGACGTTCAGCGTGAGCGAGGCATCGGGTGCCCAGTGGCTGCGGCGCGGGGCCCGCTGGAAGACGGCGCAGCCGATGCAGCAGACGCCCGGTGACTACGGGGCGATCGTGCTGACCCACGTCGACCGCCCGAACTGGGAGCCCGAGGAGATCGCCGGTCTGGCGGGCGTCGCCCGGGTGGCCTCGCTGGCGATCGCCTACGCCGAGCAGCAGCAGCTCACGCGCGAACTGGAGACGCTGGAGGACCGCCACCGGATCGCGCGCGACCTGCACGACCACGTGATCCAGCGGCTCTTCGCCATCGGCATGTCGTTGCAGACCATGCTGGCCGCGCCGAACCAGGTGGAGGAGCGGATGGCGCAGGTGATCGTCGACCTCGACGCCACCATCGCGCAGATCCGGACGTCGATCTTCGACCTTCAGTCGTCGTCCCTGCACGGGGAGTCGGTCACGCTGCGCCGCAAGGTGCTCGACGTGGTCGCCGAACTCGCGCGGCATGCGCCGATTGTGCCGAGCGTGTCGTTCGCCGGGCCGGTCGACACCCTGGTTCCCGACCGGCTGGCCCCGCACATCGAGGCGGTGCTCCGCGAGGGGCTGTCGAACGCGCTGCGGCATTCCGGGGCGATGCGGATCGGCGTCCGGATCGTCGCTGACGACGTACTGACCGTGGAGATCAGCGACGACGGCTGCGGAATCCCGACCGACGTCGGCTACCGGGGTCTGGACAATCTGACGCGCCGGGCCGACGAGTGCGACGGCAACTTCACCGTCGACACCGCCCCCGGCCGCGGCACCGTCCTGATCTGGGAGGTACCGCTCGACTGATCGCCGCGGCGGGCGGGCCGGATCAGCGGCCCTCCAGGTCGTGGGCGCACGCGGCCAGGACGGCCGCGAAGCTGCGCGGCAGCAGCCGCGAGGTGATCGCCGCCATCGGCTTGCCGCCTCCACGCGCGGGATGGGTGTAGTCGGAGGTCCACCGCACGGCCGTGGTCCCGTCGTCGCCGGCGGTCAGGGTGATGGTGCCGCCGCGGTGGTCGATCGCCGGCACCGAGGTGAGGATCAGATACTCGTAGCGGTGCGGCGGATCGGCGGCGACGATCTTCTCCCGGGCCCAGAGCCCGAGTGCCAGAACCTCGCGCACGCTGCCCGCCTCGCCGTTTCCGGACGTCCAGCGTGCGGTGAGCGCCAGCGGCGCACGGGTGAGGTTCGCCGGATCGGTCAGCCAGGCGTACACCTCGTCCGCCGGTGCGGCGATGGTTCGTTCGACGGTCAGTTCAACCACGGGACGGCTCCTTCGTCGTCAGAAGCGGAAGCGGGTGCAGTCGGCCGGGAACGACGACCAGGCGAGCACCCGGTGCGGCACGATCACCCGCAGGCCGCCGCCGTCCGCGCCGGACCAGGCGCCGGGCTCGGGCCGGTAGCCGTCGTCGTGGTACTTGGCGAAGGCCGCGGCGAGTCGTGCACCGAGTCCGTCGGCGTCGGCCCGGGTGGCGCTCGAGGTCCCCTCGACGATCACCACGTCGGTGCCGCTCTCCAGGGTCAGGGTGACGTTCGGGTTCGCCTCGACGTTGCGGGTGTGCCGGGTGGTGGGCGCACCGTCGTAGTAGAAGCGGCCGTCGACCCACACGCCCCAGCGCGGCACGCTGTGCGGCCGGCCGTCCGGCCGCACCGAGCACAGCCAGTAGTGTTTGGCCGCCACCAGTTTCGGTTCGACGGCGGCCCAGGTCAGCAGGCCGTCGGTCGATTCGGGCAGGCCGTAGCCGTCGGGGAATTCGGGGCGGTCGGGTGTGGGGGAGGTCATGGCCTTCAGTCAATCAGTTCCCGGCGCGTCACGGTCGACGACGGCAGCACGAGCACCGCGCGGTCGGCGGTGAGGATGTGCAGGAACCCCGGCGACTCCTCCAGGACGTAGCCGTCGAACGTGCCCCGCGTCGTGGTGGTGATGTGTTCCTCGCCCATCCACGGTTCGTCGTCGACCACCGCGAGGACGAGGATGCCGATCCCGGCGATGAGCGCGATCCGGCCGGTCGCGGCGAGTGCGAAACGGCGCAACTCGCCCGAGCGGGCGAATCGCCGGATCGCCGCCAGCACCGCGCCGAAGGCGACGGCACCGACCAGCGTCCACGGGCTGCGGTAGGTGACGGTCATCGTGAAAGCGATCACCGCGAGCACGACCGCCGAGAGGATCGTCGAGATCTCGATGCGGCCGCGCTGTTCGGGCAGGGGCCAGAACAGTCTCAGCAGGACCAGCGGAAGCAGGACGGCGGTGAAGGCACCGGTGATCCACGGCTGCGCCGCGATGGTGCCGAACGCGATGGCGAAGGAATCGCTGAAGTCGAAGGTGTCGGCGATCTGAGCCACCGTGTGCCAATCCCAGCGGGCGACGGCGAGCAGGCGCAGCAGCAGGAAGAGGACGGCGACGATCGCCGCGGTGCCGAGCTCGATGTCGAACCGCCGGTACGCGGCCTCGGTCTGGGTGTCGTCCGGGCCGGGGTCTCGACTTCGCTCGACCGTCATGGCAACTCGACCGTCATGGCAACTCGACCGTCATGGCAACTCGACCGTCATGGCAGCTCGACCATCGGGAACTTCAGCGTTCGCGTTCGCGCAGCTTGGTCGCCATCACCGCGACCTGGGTGCGGCGCTGCATGTCGAGTTTGGCGAGGATGTGCGAGACGTAATTCTTGATCGTCTTCTCCGCCAGGAACATCCGCTCGGCGATCTGGCGGTTGGTGAGGCCCTCGCCGATCAGCCGGAAGACCTCGCGCTCCTGTCCGGTCAGCTCGGCGAGCGGATCGGTCTTCTCCTTCTTATCGTCGCGCAGCTTGGCGAGCAGGGCGGTGGTGCTGCGGTCGTCGAGCAGCGAGCCGCCCTGGCCGATGGTGCGCACCGCGGCGATCAGGTTGGCGCCCAGGATCTGCTTGAGGACGAAACCGGAGGCGCCGGCGAGCACGGCGGCCAGCAGCGCGTCGTCGTCGGCGTAGCTGGTGAGCATCAGGCAGCGGACCCGTGGATCGCGGGAACGGACCTCGCGGCACAGCTCGACGCCGTTGCCGTCGGGCAGCCGGACGTCGAGCACGGCGACGTCCGGCCGGGTCGCGCCGATCCCCGCGACGGCCTCCTTGACGCTCGCCGCCTCGCCGACGACATGCAGGTCGGGGGCGGTGCCGAGAAGGTCACGCAGACCACGGCGAACCAGCTCGTGGTCGTCGACGAGGAAGACGCGGATCGGCTTCCCGGGGGCTGCGTTCGGAGGAGTCGCCATAGGGGAAACGGTACCGCAGGGCCCGCCGAATTCCGGACCGGCGACCCGGCGGGTTCAGGACTTTCGGCTCTCCGAACCACACCCGTCACACGACGAAGATCGAAACCATGACCACTCTCATCGGAAAGAAAATGAGCGGCTCGGATCTTCTCCGGGAACTGCTGCCCGTCTGCGAGACCGAGGTCGAGCGGCACATGAAGATGACGCGGGACTGGCATCCGCACGACTACGTGCCGTGGGACGAGGGCCGGAACTTCGCGATGCTCGGCGGCATCGACTGGGATCCGGAGCAGTCGCAGCTGTCGGAGACCGCCAAGGCCGCGATGATCACCAACCTGCTGACCGAGGACAACCTGCCGTCGTACCACCGGGTGATCGCCGAGAACTTCAGCCTCGACGACGCCTGGGGCTTCTGGGTCGGCCGGTGGACCGCCGAGGAGATGCGGCACTCCACCGTCATGCGCGACTACCTCGTGGTGACCCGCGGCGTGGACCCGGTGGAACTGGAAGAAGTCCGGATGGCGCACATGACCTCCGGCTTCAATCCGCTGCCCGAGGACGACGGCCAGCGCGACCACAGCTACGACATGCTGTTCGCGGTGAGCTACGTATCGTTCCAGGAACTCGCCACCCGGGTGAGCCACCGCAACACCGGCAAGGCGTGCGGCGACCCGATCGCCGACCGCATGCTGCAGCGTGTCGCCGCCGACGAGAACCTGCACATGCTCTTCTACCGGAACGTCGTCGACGGCGCCCTCGACCTGGTGCCCGACGAGGCGATGGCGGCGATCTACGGGATCGTCTCCAACTTCCAGATGCCCGGCGCCACCATGCCGAACTTCCGCCGCAACGCCGTGCTGATCGCCAAGGGCGGCATCTACGACCTGCCGCAGCACATGGAGGAGGTCGTGATGCCGGTGCTGCGTAAGTGGCGGATCTTCGAGCGCAACGACTTCGGCCCGCTCGGCGAGATGTACCGCGAGAAGCTCGCCGACTTCCTCGAAGAGATGAACATCAAGGTCCGCAAGTTCGAGGCCTCGCGCGAGCGGGCCCTGGCCCGGGAACGCGCCAAGAGCGCCTGAGTCCCGCGCCGTCCGGTGATCTGGCCGTAACAATCGGCGAAGTAGGCTCGGGGATCATGGGCGAAGGACACTATCTGGCGGGGCTGGACCTGACCGGACGCAAGGTCGTGGTGGTCGGCGGCGGCAGCGTCGCGCAGCGCAGGCTGCCGCAGCTGATCGCCGCCGGCGCCGACGTACACGTGATCGCGATCGACCCGCGGCCCACCGTGGAGGCCGAGCCGGCCGTGCACGTGCAGCGGCGCGCCTACGCCGCCGGCGACCTGGACGGCGCCTGGTACGTGCTGGCCTGCACCGACGATCCGGCGGTCAACGCCGCGGTGGTCGCCGAGGCCACCGCGCACCGGATCTTCTGCGTCCGTGCCGACGACGGCCGGGAAGGCACGGCCGTCACCCCGGCCTCGGGGCGGCACGACGGCCTGCAGTTCGGCGTCCTGGCGGGCGGCGACCACCGGCGCAGCGCGGCGGTGCGCGCCGCCATCTCGGCGGCCCTCGCCGACGGATCCGGACTCACGCTGGATACGGCCGCGCCGCACGCCCCCGGAGTGGCGCTGGTCGGCGGGGGGCCGGGCGACCCCGAACTGATCACCGTGCGCGGCCGGCGCCTGCTGGCACGCGCGGACGTCGTCGTCGCCGATCGCCTGGCGCCCGGCGGCTTGCTCGATGAACTCGGCCCGCAGGTCGAGGTGATCGACGCCGCCAAGGTGCCCTACGGGCGGGCGATGCGTCAGGAGAAGATCAACGAGATCCTCGTCGACCGGGCCCGGGCCGGGAAGTTCGTGGTCCGGCTCAAGGGCGGCGACCCGTACGTGTACGGGCGCGGCTTCGAGGAACTTCAGGCCTGCGTCGACGCCGGGGTGCCGGTGACCGTGGTGCCCGGCATCACCTCGCCGATCTCCGCGCCCGCGCTCGCCGGGATCCCGGTGACCCACCGCGGCGTGACCCACGAGATCGTGATCGTCTCCGGGCACGTCGCCCCCGGACACCCCGACTCGCTGACCGATTGGGCCGCGCTGGCCCGGCTCCGCGGCACCCTGGTGCTGATGATGGCGGTCCAGCGGCTCGATGCCTTCGCCGCCGCGCTGCTCGACGGCGGCAAGCCCGCCGACACGCCGGTGGCACTGATCGAGAACGCGTCGCGTGCCGACCAGCGGCTGATCCGCACCGATCTCGCCCACGCGGCGCAGACCGCGCACGAGCAGAAGCTGACGCCCCCGGCGATCGTGGTGATCGGCCCGGTCGCGGGATTCACCGACGCCGATCGGGCGCTGGGTTTCGGCGACGAGCAGGTGCGGCGATGAGCCGGCCGAGCGCCGCGGGCCAGGTCGCGGCCGTCGTCGCCGGGCTGATCCTGCTGGTCGCCGCGGTCGCGGCGTGGTGGGTCTCGCCGTGGGTCACCGCGATCCTGGTGGGCGTCGCCGTCGTCGTGCTGTCGTGCTGGCAGTGGTACCGCCGGCGGCGCGGCATTCCGCCGGCCCCGGAGACCGCGTGGACGGTGTACGTGTGGCCGCTGACCTTCGGCGCGCTGGCGGTGATCGCGCTGAACGGCTGGATCTACCGGATCTCCGTCGACGCCGGCGGTGGGTCGACGACGATCGGGATGCTCGCCGGGCTGGCGACCGGTGTCGTCGGGATGGCCGCGGCGTACGGATACGGTCGTGTCCGGGCGCAGAAGGCGCAGCTGGCGCAGGTCGTCGACAACGCCGTGGACGACCCCGGCGAACAGCGCGAATCCGGCGACGACCAGCAGTGGTTCTTCCCACAGGCCGGTTCGTAGATTCTTGCGGCGAGCGCGCCGCCCCGTACTCTGCATAGAGGTATGTGAACCGCAGGCGTGCCCGAAGGCCCCTGCGCGCGTGGAACGGATGTGGGCAGTGACCGAAGTCAGGGAGCCGGCCGTACGCGCCGATGCACCTGTCGCTGGGGCACCTGTCGCCCGACCCCGGCCGCAGTCCGTGCTCGCGGCGCGTCTCGGACGGATGCCGGTCGCGCTCGCGCGCGTGCTCGACTACTTCATCCAGCCGCGCTGGTGGGTCGAGATCATCGTGCTCGGCGGTCTGTACGCGATCTACTCGGTGATCCGGAATTCGGTGCACAGCGAGGTCAGCCAGGCGTTCGTCAACGGCCGGTGGATCCTCGACTTCGAGGACCGCTGGGGGCTCGCGTGGGAGCGGGGTCTCAACAGCTTCGTCGACCACACACCGGCGGTCGCCGCGGTGTGCGCGGTCGACTACGCGTCGCTGCACTTCATCGTCACCCCGGCGGTGCTGATCTGGCTGTTCGTCGCGCACCGATCGCGCTACCGGCTGGGCAGTTCGGTGCTGGTGCTGACGACGCTGCTCGCGCTGATCGGATTCTTCGCCATGCCCACCGCGCCGCCGCGGATGTTCGCCGACGAGCACTTCGTCGACATCATGGCCAAGACCGGGTCGTGGGGCTGGTGGCCGGAATCCGGGGCGCCGGCGTCGGACGCCGTGTCGAACCAGTTCGCCGCGATGCCGTCGCTGCACTGCGCGTGGGCCACCTGGTGCGGGATCATGCTGTGGCTGTACGCCCGCCGGCTGTGGGTCCGCGTGCTGGGCCTGCTGTACCCGTTCACCACGTTCTTCGTCGTGATGGGCACCGGCAACCACTATCTGCTCGATGTGCTCGCCGGACTGGCGACGCTCGCCGCCGGTGCGCTGATCGCCTTCGGTCTGCGGTACGCGTGGCGCTGTTATCTGCGCTACGCCCTGCGACGATCGGGACCGGCCGCGTCGTGAGTACGGCACCCGCTGCGACGCACCTGCGCCGGGCGTGGTTGCCGATCGCGGTGACCGCGGTGGTCAGCGCGGTGCTGTGGGCCGTCGGGCCGGCCGTCTCGGACATGCAGGCGGCCCTGGCCCGCGAGGGGGCGGCGCGCGCGGGCGTCGGACTCGCGTACTGGTTCGACTGGTTCGGCGGGGTGTCCCCGGGGAGCTACTCGCTGATCGTGCCGACGATGTCGGCGTGGATCGGCTCGCTGCCGCTGCTGTGTCTGTCGACGCTGGCGATCGCGGCCATGGCGTATCCGCTGTCCCGCCGTGCGACGCACCCGACGGCGCTGGCCTGGGCCGTCACCGGCGCGGCGATCCTCAACATGATGTCCGGGCGCGTGGCGTTCGCGGTGGGCGCGGCGATCGCGCTGGCCGCGCTCCTGGCCGCGAGACGCGTGCATCCCCTCGTCGGCGCGGCCGGCCTGCTGGTGGCCGGTCTGGCCAGCCCGCTCGCCCCGGCCTTCGTCGGCATGGCGGCGGTGCCGTTCCTCGCGTACTCGGTGACGCGGACGGCGTCGACGTGGGCCGTCGTGGCGGGCAGTGCGGCCGGCGTCGCCATCCCGTTCGTGCTGTTCGGCGCGCCGGGGTCGCAGGTGTTCCCGGCGACGACGCTGTTCTGGTGCCTGGCGATCGCGGCCTGCGCGTGGGCGGCGATCACCGAGCCGCCGGCCAAACTGATCGTGCCGCTGTCGATCGCCGCGGCGCTCCTCCTGTTCTTCATCCCGACCGGCGTCGGCTCCAACATCGCCCGGTTCTTCTACTTCGTGCTGCCGTGCCTGGCGCTCTACTACTCCCGGCGTTCCCCACGGGTCCTGGCCCTGCTCCTGGTCCCGGCGCTGGTGTACGCGCTGTTCGTGGCGATCTCCGACCTGACGGCGGCGGCGCGGATCGACGACCCGGCGACGTCGTACACGCCGCTCGCCGAAGAACTGGCGCGCGACCACGGCCTCGGCAACCACCGCGTCGAGCTGGTCGACGCCGGCACGCATGTCGGCTCGCACATGCTGGCCGGGACGGCCAAGCTCGCGCGCGGCTGGGAGAACCAGACCGACGCGCGCTACAACCCGATCTTCTACACCCCCGACGCCCTCACCGCGGACAGCTACCGTGCGTGGCTGGCGGACAACGCCGTGGCCTACGTCGCCGTGTCGTCCAAACCGCTGCGTTCCATGCAGCGCGAGGCGGATCTGGTCGGGGGCGGTCTGCCGTATCTCACGGAGATCTGGCGCAACAGCGAGTGGACGCTGTACCGGGTCGCCGATCCGACCGACATCGTGCCGGCGCCGTTGACGCTGGTCAGCGACTCGCCGTCGCGCATGGTGATCGATGTCCCGAAGGCGGGCGTGTTCCCGATCCGGATCCGGCCCAACCGCTACCTGACGGCCCGGCCGGAGGCCGATCCGGCGACGACGGCCTGCATCACCTCCACCGACGACGGCTGGATCGAACTGCACGCCGACCGGCCCGGCCGGTACGAGCTGCAGGGCCAGTTCAGTCTCCGCGGAGTGTTCACCGGCGACACGCTGACCTGCCCGTCGTAGGCGGGCGTGCGGTCTGCCGGCGTCGTCATGCCGTGTGCCCGGTCGCGACAGATTGCGGAACGCGCTTCCTTACCGCGTTCGGGGACCGGCCTCGGCTGTGACCGATCCACGACAGGGCCGAAGCCGATCTCAGTTGCAGTTCGACCCTCCGCCCAACTGGCCTCGACCTCCTGCGGGCTGGACGGCGACGCCTGGGTGGCGGCGTACTCCAGTCGTCGTGCACACTCGGCGTCCGAGTCGGTAGCTCGGGTGATGTTGCCGATGTGTGCAAGTCGGTCGTGACGTCGGTGAACCGTCCCGAGTACCGGGGCCGCTTCTCATCAGTTCTGATCGAGGGCGTGGAAAGTGGACATGACGAGGTGGACGGCACGCTCACTTATGATTCTGCTGACAGCGACTCCCTCTGCCACTCGTGACAGGACAGGGGCGTGGCGTCGTCCGGGCAACGGTCGTCGCGCAGGGTTTGAGGTTTGACTTCGACTCGGACTCGGCTTGCGCTTCGCCCGGCTCGGCTGGCGTGCGGTAGCGCGCAGGCGCTGGTGTGCGCGTCGGTCGCGGGCTTCGGTCGGCGCCGCTGGCGGCGTGTCGGCCACTCACTCGGTGACGACGGTGATCTCGGTCGGTGAGGTGATCTCCACGTGGTGGCCGGCGTCGGACAGCACCGCCGCGAGCTTGTCGATGTCGCCGACCCTGGCGCGGGTGCGGACCAGATCGCGGGCGATCAGGCCCTTGTAGTGCTTGTTGAAGTGGCTCACCACGGTGCGTGAGCCGTCCGGGCGTTCGGTGACGACGGTGGCGGTCACCGCGCCGCGCACCGGTCCGAGGGAGAGATAGGCGCCCGACCGGAGGTCGAGGACGAAGTCGTCGATCGCGTCGAGGGCGGGGGAGAGCGCCGGCTTCCACACCGAGGCGAGGGTGCCGAATCCGGGCAGTTTGGAACCGCCGGACAGCCGGTAGGCGGGGATCGGGTCGCTCGCGCGGACGACGCCGAACAGTGCCGAGCCGATCGCCAGGCGGTCGGCGGCCTTGGCCTTCGACGCGCGGGTGAGGCCGCGGTAGTCGAGGGCGTCGTAGGCGACACCGGTGTACCGCTCGATCGCCGGGCGGGTCGGTGACTCGAACAGATCGGCGTTGCGGTCGACCTCGGCGAGCTGCGCCTTACCCAGGCCGAGCGCCCGCTGCGACGCATCCAGATCGGCGGCCAGCTCGACCAGCGCGTCGGCGATGCGCCGTCGTACCGGATTCAGTTCCGGCAGCCACAACCGGTCCAGGTCGAGCGGGGCGCCCGACCCGCCGTCGGACTTGGTCTCGGAGGGAGGGAGGATCACCAGCACCCGAACACCCTAACGAAGGCGCCGGGCGACTAAGCTGATCACCCGTGATCACGCGTATGTCCTCCCTGTTCCTGCGCACCCTGCGCGACGACCCCGCCGACGCCGAGGTGCCCAGCCACAAGCTGCTGGTCCGGGCCGGATACATCCGCCGCGCGGCGCCGGGCATCTACACCTGGCTGCCGCTCGGGCTGCGCGTGTTCCGGAAGATCGAGGACGTGGTCCGCGAAGAGATGAACGCGATGGGCGCGCAGGAGATCCTGCTGCCCGCGCTGCTGCCGCGCGAGCCCTACGAGACCTCCGGCCGGTGGACCGAATACGGCGACAACGTCTTCAAGCTCAAGGACCGCAAGGGCGCCGACATGATGCTCGGCCCCACTCACGAGGAACTGTTCACCCAGCTGGTCAAGGGCGAGTACAGCTCGTACAAGGACCTGCCGGTGATCCTGTACCAGATCCAGACCAAGTACCGCGACGAGGAGCGCCCGCGCGCCGGTCTGCTCCGCGGCCGCGAGTTCGTGATGAAGGACTCGTACTCGTTCGACACGAGCGACGCGGGGCTCCAGCAGTCCTACGACCTGCACCGGGCCGCCTACCAGCGCATCTTCGAGCGGCTGAATGTGCAGTACGTGATCGTGGCCGCCACCTCCGGCGCCATGGGCGGCAGCGCCTCCGAGGAGTTCCTGGCCGAGTGCGAGGTCGGTGAGGACACCTTCGTCCGCAGCACCGAGTCGGGCTACGCCGCCAACGTCGAGGCCGTCGTCACGCCGGTGCCCGACGCGCTGCCGCTGGACGGCCTGCCCGAGGTCTCGATCCACGACACCGGAGAGACGCCGACCATCGCGACCCTGGTCGACTGGGCCAACGGCGCCCTCGACCGCGAGGTGACCGCGGCGGACACCCTCAAGAACCTGCTGGTGAAGATCCGCCGGCCCGGCAAGGACTGGGAGATCGTGGGCATCGGCATCCCCGGCGACCGCGACGTCGACATGAAGCGGCTGGAGGCCGCGGTCGAACCCGCCGAGGTCGTGCTGCTCACCGAAGACGACTTCGCCGCCAACCCGGCCCTCGTCCGCGGGTACATCGGCCCCAAGGGTGTGCAGGCCGCGGGCGGCACCTACCTGGTGGACCCGCGCGTGGTGACCGGCACGCGCTGGATCACCGGCGCCGACGAGAAGGGCAAGCACGTCGTCGACCTGGTGGCCGGCCGCGACTTCACCCCGGACGGCGTGATCGAGGCCGCCGAGGTGCGCGCCGGCGATCCGTCGCCCGACGGCCACGGCGTGCTGGAGGCCGCGCGCGGCATCGAGATCGGCCACATCTTCCAGCTGGGCCGCAAGTACGCCGACGCCTTCGAGCTCGACGTGCTCGGCGAGAACGGCAAGCCGGTCCGCGTCACGATGGGTTCCTACGGCCTCGGCGTCTCGCGCATGGTCGCGGTACTGGCCGAACAGCGGCACGACGAGAAGGGCCTGATCTGGCCGCGCGAGGTGGCGCCGTACGACGTCCACCTGGTGATCGCCAACAAGGACGAGGCCGCCGTCGCCGGTGCCCAGCAGCTCGCCGAGCAACTGGACGCCGCAGGCATCGAGGTGCTGTTCGACGACCGCAAGGCGTCGCCGGGCGTCAAGTTCAAGGACGCCGAACTGCTCGGCATGCCCACCGTCGTGGTGGTCGGCCGCGGCTGGGCCGACGGGACCGTTGAGGTCCGCGACCGCGCGAGCGGCGAAGCCGCGGCGGTGCCGATCGACGGCGCCGTGGACGCCGTGGTCGCGGCGGTACGGGGCGCGTAGGCGAGGGCCGCGAACGAACGGCGCGAGCCGTCTCCCCCGGTGGGGGACGGCTCGCGCGGTTCGCTGGGGTCAGTGGCCGGTGGTGTTCTTCTCGGCGGAGCTGACGGCGCCGGTCGCGGCGAGCGCCAGGTCGCGCTGCGCGGCGAGCAGCCGCTCGGCGGCCGCGTAGTTGACGGCGACGACCTCGGCCAGGCTCGGCACGCCCGGGAGCCGCTTCGGCTTGGCGGCGAGGACCTTGTCGAGGCCCGGCACGACGGCGACGGCGCTGCTGACGCCCGAACGGATCTTGGGCAGGACGTCGGCGGTGCCGTTGAGGCCGGCGACCCAGGCGCCGGCGAGGTCGGCGGTGGCTTTGGTGTACAGATCGGTCATGCGGGGCTCCTTAGCGAGGGGAAGGACGGCGTCATTCGTCGCCGACCATCGAGCGGTACAGCTGGATCAGGGCGGACTTCTGCGAGTCGGTCAGCCTGGTGTCCCGGGTGACGGCCTCGATCACGCCGGGCCCGTCGCCGCCGAGCCAGCCCGACATGCGGAACAGCTCGTCGGGCGAGATGTCGAGGCCCTTCGCGACGTTGGCGAGAAACTCCGCCGACGGCCGGTAGTTCCCCCGCTCCACCTGGCTCAGGTAGGAGTCGGAGACCGCCGCCATCTTGGCCAGCCCGCGGATCGACAGCTGATTCAGCTGACGCTGCGCGCGGATGTACTGGCCGAGGTAACCGAGTTTGTCTTCGTCGCTCGTGGGCACCTCCCCAAACTACAACGCAAGTGCGTTGTGTGCAACGCGCTAGGTGCCGGGTGTGCCCGGGAAGGGCACCGTCACCGGGCTCTGGCCCAGCACCCCGCGCCAGTGCGCGGCGTAGCCCGCGCTGGCGGTCAGACCGTCGACGCCGCGGCGCCGCAGCTCGGTCTTGCCGGCCTGCTCCAGCAGTGCGCGGTAAGCCCGGGCGCACTCCTGCTCGGCGTCGAGCAGTACGGTCGCGGCGCTCGTCGCGTCCGTGACGTTCACCGGCAGCCGATAGCCGGCGGCCGACTGCGGCGGGGTGCCGCCGGCCGCGGTCACGTCGGCGTTGAGCTCGTCGCGGCGCACCCGGTGGGCCGCCACGTACTGACCGACGGTGACGCGCTCGGCGGTGCCGATGAACGCGGTGGTGACGCCGTAGGTGAAGATCGCGGCGTTCTCGGCCTCGATCGCGTTGTCCAGTGCCTTCCGGTCGTCGCTCATGCCAGCTGCACCTCGCGGAGCGTCGTGCACGACGCGCTGATCGACCCGAGCAGCCCGGCCCGGAAACCCGCCGCGGCGACCGCCGCGCCGGCGCTGTCGCGGGCGGCAGAGGTGAGGCCGTCGCGCAGACCGTCGAGCGTGAGGTTCGTGGTGCCGTCGCCGGCGGGTGCGGTGATCTCCGTCGCCGCCGGGGCGTGGAGGCGGTTGATCTCGTCGGTGAGCGCCTGGGCGTGATCGCCGCGTTCGGCGGCGACCCGATTCAGCGCGTCGGTGTAGTCGGTCTCTTTCGGCGCGAGCTGCTTCGCCTGCCGCTGCTGGAGCTCCGCGGAGCGGGCCAGGGGCACCAGTTCGCGGGCCTGCCGCTCTCGCTCCGACGGTCCCGGGGCGCAGGCGGCGAGCGCTGGACCGGCCGCGGCGGCCAAGGTCAGCGCGGCCCCACCACGCAGCACCGTGCGCCGGGGCAGTGCTCGCGAAGACGGGCGCGGATCGGGTGCGGGCGGCGGCGGTCGGTGCGTCACTCGGCCGATTCTGCCAGCTTCGGCGATCGACTACGATGGAAGGTCGGCGCGGCGGCCCGGAACTCCCGGGCCGCCCTCATCGCACAAGAGGAGGCCCACGGTGTCGCACGCGACCAGTGAGCAGATCGGCGACGTGGTGCGTCCGGTCGTCACCGGGCTCGGCTACGACCTGGAGGATGTCGTGGTCGGCGGCCGGGCCGGGCACGAGGTCCGCATCGTCGTCGACCGCGACGGCGGCGCCTCCCTGGACGACCTCGCCGAGGTCTCGCGCGCGCTGTCCGACGTCCTCGACGCCGCCGACCCGTTCGGCGACGACCCCTACGAGCTCGAGGTCAGCACCCCGGGCGCCGAACGGGCGCTGACAGCGCCGCGCCATTGGCGCCGGGCCCGCGGCCGGAAGGTCGCGGTGCGGCGGCACGCCGACGGCGACGAGCAGATGATCACCGGCCGGGTCGGCGACACCGACGAGGAGTCGGTCACCCTCGTCACCAACGTCAAGGGCCGGATGAGTGAGACGACGATTCCGCTCGCCGACGTGGTCCACGCGCGGGTCGAGGTCGACTTCACCCGGCCCGGGCCCGCCGAACTGCGCCGCTGCGGCCTCGACGACGACGAGATCGAGCGCCGTCGCCGGCCGGCCGAATAGCACCCGTACCTGAATCCACAACTCAATACGACAAACGAATAGGAGTCACCACCATGCACATCGACGTCACGGCCCTGCGCCTGATCGAATCCGAGAAGGGCATCCCCACCGAGACCGTCATCACGGCCATCGAGACGGCGCTGCTCACCGCCTACCGGCACACCGAGGGCTTCGCGCCGCACGCGCGCATCGACATCGACCGCAAGTCGGGCGAGGTCCGCGTGATGGCGCAGGAGATCGACGACGACGGCACCGTGGTGCACGAGTGGGACGACACCCCGGAGGGCTTCGGCCGGATCGCCGCCACCACCGCCCGCCAGGTGATCCTGCAGCGGCTGCGCGACGCCGAGAACGAGAAGCAGTTCGGCGAGCTGGTCGCACACGAGGGCGAGATCGTCGCCGGAGTGGTGCAGGCCGATGCCCGTGCCCGGGCCCGCGATCTGGTGGTGGTGCAGATCGGCACCGACGCCAACGCCACCGAGGGCGTGATCCCGAAGGGCGAGCAGGTGCCGGGGGAGAACCTGCAGCACGGCGATCGGGTCAAGTGCTATGTGGTGGGCGTGGCGCGCGGTGTGCGCGGCCCGCAGATCACCCTGTCGCGGACACACCCGAACCTGGTGCGCAAGCTGTTCGCGCTGGAGGTCCCGGAGATCGCCGACGGCTCGGTGGAGATCGTGTCGGTGGCCCGCGAGGCCGGGCACCGCTCCAAGATCGCGGTGCACACCGGCGTCGCCGGACTCAACGCGAAGGGCGCCTGCATCGGCCCGATGGGCCAGCGCGTGCGCAACGTGATGAGCGAACTGGGCGGCGAGAAGATCGACATCATCGACTACTCGGTGGATCCGGCCGAATTCGTCGGCAACGCGCTGTCCCCGGCGAAGGTGGTGTCGGTGGAGGTGGTCGACGCCGAGGCGAAGGCGGCGCGGGTCGTGGTGCCCGACTACCAGCTGTCGCTGGCCATCGGCAAGGAGGGTCAGAACGCCCGATTGGCCGCGCGGCTGACCGGGTGGCGTATCGACATCCGCTCGGATGCGGCGGGTGACGGCGCCGACGCGGCCGCCCCGGCGCCGGGTGGCTCCGACGCGCCCGGGAATGAGCTAGACTGATCGGTGGTTCTTCCAGAGTCGACACATCCGATCCGCATGTGTCTGGGTTGTCGTGAACGCGGCCCGGTCACGGAATTGATCAGGGTGGCGGTGCGCGATGTGCCGGAGAGCGAGGCCCCGACGGGCGTCGTGCTGGCGATCGATCACCGGAGGAACCTGCCGGGACGAGGCGCCTGGCTGCACCCGACGCGGGACTGTGTGTCCGCGGCGGTGCGGCGGCAGGCATTCGGTCCGGCGCTCCGGGTGCGCGGACTGAAAGCGCACGCGGACGACTTCGCCGAGATTTTCGGCGAGGCCGCCATAGGGACTCCGCAGGAGTCAGGACAGGTGAGTAGAAGACATGAGCACACCGTGAAGTCGCCACGATGAGCACGTTGTTCAGTTAAACCGAGGCCGTAGCGGTTGCCCGCTCGGCCTCCAAGTGAGGAGAGCAGTGGCAGGCAAGGCCCGCGTCCACGAATTGGCCAAGGAACTCGGCGTCACCAGCAAGATCGTGCTGGAGCGTCTGAAGGATCAAGGCGAGTTCGTCAAATCTGCGTCGTCGACCGTCGAGGCCCCGGTGGCCCGTCGACTTCGCGAATCTTTCGCCCCCGCCGACGGCAAGCCCGAGGCGGCGGCACCCAGTCAGAAGCCGGCCGCGAGCAAGCCCGCGGCCAAGCCCGGTGCCGCGTCGTCGGCACCGAAGCCGGGCGGCCCGAAGCCCGGCGCCCGCACCCCCGCGGCCCCGGCCGCTCCGGCAGCCCCCGCCGCGGCCGCTCCGGCGGCCCCGGCTCCGGCGCAGCCCGCGGCGGCCAAGCCCGCGGCGACCAAGCCCGGTCCCAAGCCGGCCCCCGCGCCGGCTCCGGCCCCCGAGCGTCCGGCGGCGGCCACCCCGGCGGCCACCAAGCCCGCCGCGGCCGGTCCGCGTCCGGGTCCGCGTCCCGCGCCGCGCCCGCCGCGCGTCGGTAACAACCCGTACTCGTCGGCTCCGGCCCCCGCGCCGCGCCCGCAGGGACCCCGTCCCGGTCCGGGCCAGGCCGGTCCGCGGCCCGGTGGCGGCCGTCCGGCCGCGGGCGGACGCCCGGGCGCCGGTGGCCCCCGGCCCAGCCCCGGCAGCATGCCCCCGCGCCCGAACCCGGGTGCGATGCCGCAGCGCGCGGCCCGTCCCGACGCCCGCCCGGGTGGTCGTGGCGGACCGGGCGGCGGTCGTCCCGGCGGTGGCGGCGGTTACCGCGGCGGTCCCGGTGGCGGCGGTGGCGGTGCTCCGGCCGCCGGCGGCGGCTTCCGCGGTCGTCCCGGTGGCGGCGGTGGCGGCGGACGTGGTCGCGGCGGTGCCGCGGGTGCGTTCGGCCGGCCCGGTGGCGCGCCCCGCAAGGGCCGCAAGTCGAAGCGGCAGAAGCGGCAAGAGTACGACTCGATGCAGGCACCGACGGTCGGCGGCGTCCGGCTGGTCAACGGTAACGGCGAGACCATCCGGCTCGCCCGCGGCGCCTCGCTGTCGGACTTCGCCGACAAGATCGGCGCCAACCCGGCGTCGCTGGTCCAGGCCCTGTTCAACCTCGGCGAGATGGTCACGGCCACCGAGTCGGTGAACGACGAGACGCTGGAGCTGCTCGGCTCCGAGATGAACTACGTCGTCCAGGTCGTCAGCCCCGAGGACGAGGACCGCGAGCTCCTGGAGAGCTTCGACCTCACCTACGGCGAGGACGAGGGCGGCGAGGACGATCTCGCGCAGCGTCCGCCGGTGGTCACCGTCATGGGTCACGTCGACCACGGCAAGACCCGCCTGCTCGACACGATCCGCAAGGAGAACGTCGGCGAGGGCGAGGCCGGCGGCATCACCCAGCACATCGGTGCCTACCAGGTGATGACCGACCTCAACGGCGAAGAGCGTCTCATCACGTTCATCGACACCCCGGGTCACGAGGCGTTCACCGCCATGCGTGCCCGCGGCGCCAAGGCCACCGACATCGCGATCCTGGTGGTCGCGGCCGACGACGGCGTGATGCCGCAGACGGTCGAGGCGGTGAACCACGCTCAGGCCGCCGACGTGCCGGTGGTGGTCGCGGTCAACAAGATCGACAAGGAAGGCGCCGACCCGGCCAAGATCCGCGGTCAGCTCACCGAGTACGGCCTGGTTCCCGAGGAGTACGGCGGCGACACCATGTTCGTCGACATCTCGGCCAAGCAGGGCACCAACATCGACGCGCTGCTGGAGGCGGTCCTGCTGACCGCCGACGCCTCGCTCGACCTGCGCGCCAACCCGGACATGGACGCCCAGGGTGTCGCCATCGAGGCGCACCTCGACCGCGGCCGCGGTCCGGTGGCGACCGTGCTCATCCAGCGCGGCACCCTGCACGTCGGTGACTCGGTGGTCGCCGGTGACGCCTACGGCCGCGTCCGCCGCATGGTCGACGAGCACGGCGACGACGTCGAGGAGGCGCTGCCTTCGCGTCCGGTGCAGGTGATCGGCTTCACCTCTGTTCCGGGTGCCGGTGACAACGTGCTGGTCGTGGAGGAGGACCGGATCGCGCGGCAGATCGCGGATCGGCGTGCGGCGCGCAAGCGCAACGCGCTGGCCGCCCGCAGCCGCAAGCGGATCAGCCTCGAGGACCTGGATTCGGCGCTGAAGGAGACCAGCCAGCTGAACCTGATCCTCAAGGGCGACAACTCCGGTACGGTCGAGGCCCTCGAGGAGGCTCTCCTCGGGATCGAGATCGACGACGAGGTCTCGCTGCGCGTCATCGACCGCGGCGTCGGCGGCGTCACCGAGACCAACGTCAACCTGGCGTCGGCCTCGGATGCGATCATCATCGGCTTCAACGTCCGTGCCGAGGGCAAGGCGACCGAGCTGGCGAACCGCGAGGGTGTCGAGATCCGCTACTACTCGATCATCTACAAGGCGATCGAGGAGATCGAGGCGGCGCTCAAGGGCATGCTCAAGCCGATCTACGAAGAGGTCGAGCTGGGCCGCACCGAGATCCGCGCGATCTTCAAGTCGTCCAAGGTCGGCAACATCGCCGGCTGCATGGTGCAGTCGGGTGTGGTCCGCCGCAACGCCAAGGCGCGGCTGCTGCGTGACAACACCGTCGTCGCCGAGAATCTCACGGTCAGCTCGCTGCGCCGGGAGAAGGACGACGTCACCGAGGTCCGCGAGGGCTTCGAGTGCGGTCTCACGCTGACCTACTCCGACATCAAGATCGGCGACGTCATCGAGACGTACGAGATGGTGGAGAAGGCGCGAGACTGATGGTCGATCACGCACGAGCCGCACGGCTCGCGAAGCGGATCTCCACGATCGTCGCCTCGGCGATCGGCACCGAGATCAAGGATCCCCGGCTGGCTCATGTGACCATCACGGACTGCCGGGTCACCGGGGATCTGCACGACGCGACCGTCTTCTACACGGTGATGGGCTCGTCGGTCGACGACGAACCCGATGTGGCCGAAGCGGCGGCCGGGCTGGCCGCCGCGACCGGTGCCCTGCGCTCCCTGGTGGGCGCGGGCACCGGCGTGCGGTTCACGCCGACCCTGCGCTTCGAGCTGGACACCGTGCCGGACGCGACGCGGGCGATGGATGAGCTTCTCGCCCGGGCCCGTGCCCAGGACGAACTGGTGGCCCGCGCGGCCCGGGAGGCGAAGCCGGCCGGCGACGCCGATCCGTACCGCCACGAGGACGAGGACAGGGACACCGAGTGAATCCGGCGTCCGCCGCGGACATCGCCGGGGTGCTGAGCGCTGCGCGCACGGTGTCGATCATCAGCCACGTCCGCCCCGACGCCGACACCATCGGCAGCGCGCTCGCGCTGGGCCTGGCCCTGCGCGGGCGCGGGGCGGAGGTCGCCGTCTCGTTCTCCGGTCCCGAGGAACTGCCGGGTACCCTGCGGCAGCTGCCCGGGTCGGAGCTGATCGTCGACGACGCCGCGCTGGCCCCGGCGCCGGTCACCGTCGCCGTCGATGCGGCCACCGTCGACCGGCTCGGCCGGCTGGCGCCGGTCTTCGGCGAGGCGGGGACCACGATCTGCATCGATCATCACGTGTCGAACGCCGGTTTCGCCGATCTCGACCTGATCGACGCGCAGTCCGACTGCACGGCGGTCCTGGTGCTCGAGGTGATCGACGCCTTGGGCGTCGACCTGACCTGCGACATCGCGACCTGCCTGTACGCGGGTCTGGTCACCGACACCGGCAGCTTCAAGTGGGCGCGCCCGGCGTCGTTCCGGGTGGCGGGCCGGCTCACCGAGGCGGGCGTCGACTCGGCCCGGTGGAGCCGCATCCTGATGGACTCGCATCCGTTCGGCTGGCTCGGTCTGATCTCGGGGGTGCTCGCCACCGCCGACCTCGATGAGGGCGCGTGCGGGGGAGCGGGTCTGGTGGTCGCCGTGGTCGGTGCCGAGCAGATGTCCGGCATGGACTGGGAGGACGGCGAGAGCATCGTCGACGTCGTGCGTACTGCGCGCGAGGCCGACGTGACCGCCGTGTTCAAGGAGGCCACGCCCGGCTACTGGAACGTCTCACTGCGCAGCAAGTCGCAGGTCGACCTGGTGCCGATCGCCCGCGGCCTCGGCGGCGGCGGGCACACGCGGGCGGCCGGCTACAGCGACACCGGCAGTGCCGCGGAGGTCGTCGCCCGGCTGCGTTCCGCGCTGGCGTGACAGCGTCCCCGCGCGGGGTGTCGGCGGCCGTCTTCGGCCGTCTCGCCGCGTCCGCGCTGGTGGTGCTGATCGCACCGCCGCTGTATCTGATGCTCGACCTGGCCGTGGTCGGGAGGCTCGGCGGTCACCAGCTGGCGGCCCTGGCCGTCGGGACCCTGGTGCTGTCGATCATCAGCACCCAGCTGACCTTCCTCTCGTACGGCACCACCGCCCGCTCGGCGCGGGCCTTCGGCGCCGGGGACCGGCGGGAGGCGGTCGGCGAGGGCGTGCAGGCCAGCTGGATCGCGGTCGGCGCGGGACTGCTGCTGATCGCCGCGGTCTATCCCAGCGCGCCGTATCTCCTGCGCGCGCTCGTGCCCGACGACACGGTCGCGGCCGATGCGACGGGCTGGCTGCGGACCGCGATGTTCGGGGTGCCGCTGATCCTGCTGTCCATGGCCGGCAACGGCTGGATGCGCGGTGTGCAGGAGGCCCGGCGCCCGGTGGTGTACGTGGTGGCCGGCCTCGCGGTGTCGGCAGTGCTCTGCGTGCTGCTGGTTCACGGCCTGGCCGGTGCGCCGCGACTGGGGCTGGAAGGCAGCGCGGTGTCGAACCTGGTGGGGCAGGGGCTCACCGGACTGTTGTTCGCCGGGCACCTGATCCGGGAGTCGCGCGGGCGGTTGCGCCCGGTCTGGCGGGTGATCCGCGCGCAGCTGACCATGGCGCGCGACCTGATCCTGCGCAGCGTGTCGTTCCAGGTGTGCTTCGTGTCCGCGGCGGCGGTCGCCGCCCGGTTCGGGGTGGCGCAAGTCGCCGCGCACCAGCTGGTGCTCCTGCTCTGGGAGTTCATCTCGCTGCTGCTCGATTCGCTGGCGATCGCCGCCCAGCAGCTGGTCGGGGCGGCGCTCGGGGCGAAGGCGTTCGCGGCCGCCCGGGCCGACGCGCGGCGGGCCACCGGTCTCTCCCTCGGACTGTCGGTGCTGGTCGCGGCGGTTTTCGCGGCCGGCGCGGGCCTGATCCCGCGGATCTTCACGGCCGATTCGGCGATCTTGCACGCGGTCGTCACGCCGTGGTGGTTCCTGGTCGCCATGCTGCCGGTCGCCGGCATCGTCTTCGCGCTCGACGGCGTGCTGCTGGGGGCGGGCGACGTCGCGTTTCTGCGGACGGCCACCCTGCTCGGCGCACTCCTCGGTTTTCTGCCGCTGATCTGGCTCTCACTTGCCTTCGACTGGGGTCTGGCGGGGATCTGGGCCGGGCTGTGCGTGTTCATGCTCGCCCGGCTGGGTGCGGTCGCCTGGCGTGTCCGGTCGGGGTCGTGGGTGCGCTGAAAGTTCTTTAGGCTACCCTTATCGGGTGCCGAAGAAGACTCTCCTCACCCTGGCCTGCGCCGTCGCCGCCGCCGCGGGCACCGCTCTCACCGTCGCCGCACCCGCCTCGGCCGCACCGGCCACGACCCGCGTGATCCTCACGCCCGGTCAGTCGCTGGGCGGAGTCTCGCTGGCCCCGATGTACAGCCGGATGGCCGACGATCTCATCGCGCGCGGGTATCCGACGACGGTGGTCGACGTGATGGGCACCGATCTGCGCCATGACGCGACCGTCATCGGCGATGCCGTCGACAAGGTGCATCGTGAGCACCCGCACGACAAGATCGCCCTCGTCGCCCACAGCGTCAGCGGTATCAGCGCGCGCTGGTACCTCAAGGAGCAGGGCGGACACGACAAGGTGGCGACCTACGTCGCCATCGGGACCGCGCAGTACGGGTCACCGGCGTCGTGCACGGCCGACATCGCGAAAGAGAACTGCCCGAACACCCCGTTCATCAACACCCTGAACGCCGGCGACGACACGCCCGGCGACACCGCATACTACGGCATCCGCAGCACCCGCGAGTTCGCCGACGGCCACCTCGACGGAGGACAGTGCCGGGTGACGCCGATCCCGGAGCTCAAGCCGGTGCCCGCGGACTACCAGCACACCGTGGAACCGCTGAACGCCGACGTCTGGGACGCGGTCGCCGCGTCGCTGGCCGGCAAGTGCGAGGGCAAGTTCGTCGACGATCCGGACGGCGTGCTCACCGGCCGCGGATCGATGCTGCCGGACGCCCCGTACTACCGCGAGTACCGCGGCTGACGCCTCGCGTCCCGCGGTACCGCGTCAGCCGGCGATGACCGAGCGGTACTGCGGGAAGCGCTCGACGAACTTCTGCACGTAGGTGCACACCGGCCGCACGGTGACACCGCGGGCCGCGGCATCGTCGAGCACCTCGTGCACCAGGAGGCGCGCGAAGCCGGCGTGGCCGAACTTCTCGGTGACCACCGTGTGCAGCAGCACCAGGTGACCGTCGGCGTCGCGCTCGTAGCCTTCGACGCCGACCAACTCATCGCCGGACCAGAGTTCGTACCGGTCACGGTCGGGATTGTCCCGCAACCGCGGCGTCGGCTCCAGAGTGACGGTGGGCGGCGGGACCGGGTTCTCGGAAGTCATGCGCTCCACGGTAACCCCGGGATGCCCGCGCCGGGCGCCGACGCGCTACACCGCGTCGAGCGGTACCTCCGGGTCGGCGAGCCGGTCGGGGGACACCGGGCGCCCGCTCGTGATCAGCTCGGCGATCGCCTCGCCGTCGTCCCAGAGGTTCACATTCATCCCGGCGAGCACCCGGGAGTCGTCGTCGAGCCAGAACGCGAGGAACTTCAGGGCGCCGGTGTCGCCGCGGATCACCACCCGGTCCTTTCCGGAGGCGTGGCCGCGATATTCCATCCCGAAGTCGTACTGGTCGGTGAAGAAGTACGGCAGCCGGTCGTAGGTCTCGTCGTGCCCGAGCGCGTTGGCCGCGGCCACGGCGGGCTGGTTGAGCGCGGTGGCCCAGTGCTCCACCCGGAGGCGGCCGAACAGCGGATGCTCCTGATTCGCGATGTCCCCGACGGCGAAGATGTTCGGGTCCGATGTGCGCAGTCCGCCGTCGACGTCCACCCCGTTGCTCACCGACAGGCCGGCGCCGGTGGCGAGGGCGACCTCCGGGACGGCGCCGATCCCGACCAGGATCACGTCTGCCGCCAGCGACGTGCCGTCGTCGGTGACCACCGTGCCGCCGGGTGCGTCGCCGACCGCGATGCTGTCGACCCCGGTATCGAGCCGCAGGTCGACGCCGTGGCCCCGATGCAGATCGGCGATCACCTCGGCGACCCGGTCGCCGAGGATCCCGGCCAGCGGCAGCGGCTGCGGTTCGATGACGGTGACCTCGGTGCCGGCCTGCCGGGCGGTGGCGGCCACCTCCAGGCCGATCCATCCGGCGCCGACCACCACCAGGCGTCTGCCGTCACCGAGGTAGGTGCGCAGCCGCTCGGAGTCGTCGAGTGTCCGGAGATAGGCGACGTCCGGGTCGCCGGGGAAGCGCCGCGGCGACGAGCCGGTGGCGAGGATCAGCTTGTCGTAGTGGAGCGCGGAACCGTCGTCGAGGATGACGAAGCGGCCGTCGCGGTCGATCTTGGTGGCGCGGACACCGGTGTGCACGTCGACCCGGTGCCGGGCGTACCAGTCGCCGTCGTGCGGGAAGACCGACGATCGCTCGGCCTTGCCGGCCAGGAAGTCCTTGGAGAGCGGCGGTCGTTCGTACGGGAGATGATGTTCGGCGGCGACCACCGAGATCGCGCCGTCGAACCCTCGCTCCCGGAGCGCTTCAGCGGACTTCGCCGCGGCCAGACCGCCACCGATGATCACCATTGAGCCGTCCATGAACCCACGCTACGCGCGATCGCGGGCTCTGGCAGCATGGCATCTCATGGCGACACTCTGGGCGATCAGCGATCTGCACGTGGCGCACCGGGGCAACGAGCACATCGTCGATGCGATCCGGCCGAGCGATCCGGGGGACTGGCTGATCGCGGCCGGGGACGTGTCCGAGCGCACCGACGACATCATCGACACGCTGCGGCGGCTCAAGGCGCGCTTCCAGACGGTCGTCTGGGTGCCGGGTAACCACGAGCTGTACACCACCAGCAAGGACCCGCTGCAGATCTTCGGCGTCGCCCGGTACGACTACCTGGTGCAGGCCTGCCGGGACATCGGGGTGATCACCCCGGAGGACCGCTATCCGCTGTTCGATCCGGGCGACGGCCTGCCGCCGGTTCGCGTGGTGCCGATGTTCCTTCTGTACGACTACACCTTCCGCCCCGAGGGCACCGCCACGGCGTTGCAGGCACTCGCGCTCGCGCGGGAGCGCAATGTCGTCGCCACCGACGAGTTCCTGCTCTCACCCGAACCGTTCGGGACCCGTGATGCGTGGGGCCGGGCGCGGGTGGCGGCGACGCGGGAGCGGCTGGAGGCCCTCGATCCGGCCGAGAAGACCGTCCTGATCAACCACTGGCCGCTGCGCCGCGAGCCCTGCGATGCGCTGATGTACCCGGAGTTCGCGCTCTGGTGCGGCACCGAGGAGACCGCCGACTGGCACACCCGCTTCCACGCGGAGGCCTGCGTCTACGGGCACCTGCACATCCCGCGCACCACCTGGTACGACGACGTGCGCTTCGAGGAGGTGTCGGTGGGTTACCCGCGCGAGTGGAAGCGCCGCGGCCTGCCCGAGCCGCTGCTGCGGCAGATATACCCCGGCGACGGCACCGTCGCGGCCGACCTGCACGAGACCGGGGTGCGGTTCACACTGCCTCCGGACTACGAGGAGCGGGCCCGCGAGTTCCGCGAGCGGGTCGAGAAAGTGCGGGAGCGCCGTGCGCAGCGCCGGGCCGACTGAGCGCTGAGGAACACCTCACACGCGCCGCGCCGATTGGCCGTCTCCGCCCGTCGGCTGGCACCATGGTGGGCGCCAATGTATCGGCCGATATATCGCCGACGGTCACGAGGAGGTGACGCGATGATCGAGCTGCTGTTTCCCCGCGGTGTCGGCACCGCGGAATCCTTCGGCGATCCCGACGACGCCGTGCTGCTGCCCGCGGAGGAATCGCTGGTGTCGCGCGCGGTGGAGAAACGCCGCCGCGAGGTCACCACCGCCCGGCACTGCGGGCGCACCGCCCTGGGCCGCATCGGCGTGGGGCCGGAACCGATCCTGCGCGGCGAGCGCGGGATGCCGCTGTGGCCGTCGAACGTGGTCGGCAGCCTGACCCACTGCGACGGCTACCGTGCCGCCGCCGTCGCCTACGCGATGCAGGTCCGGTCGATCGGGATCGACGCCGAACCGCACGCGGCGCTGCCCGACGGCGTCCTCGATCACACCAGCATCGAGGCCGAACGCGAGGTCCTCGCCGGCCGGCCGGACGACCTGCACTGGGACCGGCTGCTGTTCTGCGCCAAGGAGGCCACCTACAAGGCGTGGTTCCCGCTCACCCGGCGCTGGCTCGGTTTCGAGGACGCGCACATCACCTTCACCCGCGACGACACCGCCGCGGCTCCGGCCGGTGAGACGGTGGCCGCCGGGACGTTCACCTCGCAGATCCTGATCGACCCGGCCACGCTCGACGGTGGTGCACCGCTGCTCACCCTGCCCGGTCGCTGGCTGATCGCCGGTGGGCTGATCCTGACGACGATTGCGCTGGTCTGAGGAGATGACGACGGCCGACTCCGAGGTGCTCGCCTCGCCCAACGCCAACGCGCCCGGGCGCCGCCGCGACGTCGAAGGCCTGCGCGGCGTGGCGATCATGCTGGTGGTCGTCTTCCACATCTGGGTCGGCACGGTCTCCGGCGGCGTCGACGCCTTCCTCTTCATCTCCGGCTTCTTCCTGATCCCGTCGCTCATCCGCGGGCAGACCGGCGCCGATCCGGTGAACAATCCGCTGCCGCGGCTGTGGCGGGTGCTCAAACGCCTGTGGATCCCGATGGCGCTCACCGTCGCGGTGACGGTGCTGGCCACCTGGTACATCTATCCGTCGTCGCGCCGCACCGAGACGCTGGGCGGGGCACTCTGGTCCGATCTGTTCGTCGAGAACTGGGCGCTCGGGCTGTCCGGTCACACCTACGCCGACGCGACCAGTCTGCCGTCGCCGTTCCAGCATCTGTGGTCCCTCGCGGTGCAAGCGCAGATCTTCGTGATCCTGATCGGCGGCATCACGCTGCTCGGGCTCGGGTTGCGGACGCTGGCCCGCCGGACCCGGCTGCTCGCTCCCGAGCGCGTCCGGCCGGTGCTGATCGGCATCGTCGCGGTTCTCACGATCGCCTCGTTCGGATACGCGACGTTCATCGGCTCGGCCGACCAGTCGGTGAACTACTACAACACCTTCTCGCGCTTCTGGGAGATCGCGCTCGGCGGTCTCGTCGGACTCGCCGCCGCCCGGCTCGTGGTGCCCGCGCGGCTGCGCTGGCCCGCCGGTCTGGCCGGGATCACCATGCTGGCGGTCACCGGCCTGCTGGTCGACGGCGCGACGTCGTTCCCCGGGCCCGCCGCCATGCTGCCGGTCGGCGGCACCGTCCTGGTCTTCCTCGCCGGGACCGGCGCGGGCAGTCCGGTCACCCGGGCGCTGAGCACGCGGCCGATGGTCTACCTCGGCTCGATCGCCTACCACCTGTACCTGTGGCACTGGCCGCTGCTGATGATGTTCCTGGTCTACCGCGACTTCCACGGGACGCCGGTGAAGCACGTCAGCCTGCTGCAAGGGCTGACGGTGATCGCGGTGTCGTTGCTGCTGGCCGTCGCCTCGGACTGGCTGCTGAAGCCCGACTCGCCGGTGCGGCGCCTGCGCGTCCGGGTGCCGCTGGTGCTGGCGGGCACCGTCGCCGCCCTGGTCGTCGCGATCCAGGCGGCGACGTCGACCACCCCGGCTCCGGTGGCCCAGGACATCGACTGGAGTCTGCACCCGGGAGCCGCGGCGTCGATGGGTGCCGCGACCCCGCCCGGCGTCGCCTTCATCCCGAAGGTGGAGGCCTCGCGCGCCGATCAGGCCCAGACCGGCAAGGACGGCTGCGCCAACGACGGCTACACCAAGTCCGACCTGGTGATCTGCGACTACGGTGCGCCGCGTGAGCCGGGGCGCCCGGTGCTCGCCCTGGTCGGCGGGTCGCACGCGGACCACTACCTGCCGGCGCTCGACCTGATCGGCAAGGAGCACGACTTCACCGTCGAGACCGTGCTGATCGTGAACTGCTCGCTGGCCGCGGGCCCGCACGCCGACGAGTCCACCGACCGGCCGCTGTGCCGCGACTGGCAGAAGAAGGCGATGGCGCACGTGCTGGAGACCCGGCCGGATGCCGTCTTCACCACGTCGACCCGGCCGGCCGCGAACAACGCCAAGGGCGACGAGACCCCGCAGTGGTACATCGACGCCTTCCGGACGTTCTCCGACGCGCACATCCCGGTGGTCGGCGTGCGCGATCTGCCGTGGCTGAAGGGCCCGGACGGCACCTTCCGGGAACCCTTCGACTGCATGGCGGTGAAGAAGGACCCGGTCGCGTGCGGCGTGAAGCGCGCCGACGCGCTCTTGCCGGTCGACCCCGCGCAGGCCGCCGTCGGCGGTCTGCCCGGCGTGACGCTCCTCGACTTCAACGACCTCAACTGCGGCCCGGTCGACTGCCCGGTGGTGATCGGCAACGTGCTGGTCTACCGGGACGCCCATCACTTCACCAAGACCTTCATGCTCACCATGACCCCGTTCATCGAGCGGGAACTCGGGCCCGCGCTCGGCTGGTGGCCCGCCCGGCATTAGCCGCCGGCGTCCGGCTTGGCACTATTGAGCAATGGCCGATTCCTCGATCGAGAACGCCGGACTCCTCGTCATCGACAAGGCGGCGGGCATGACCAGCCACGACGTCGTCAAAGAGTGCCGCAAGGCGTTCAGCACGCGCCGTGTCGGCCACGCCGGCACCCTCGACCCGATGGCGACGGGGGTGCTGGTGATCGGTATCGAACGCGCCACCAAGCTGCTCGGCCTGCTCTCGCTGACCACCAAGAGCTATCGCGCAACCATCCGCCTCGGCGCCGCCACCACCACCGACGACGCCGAGGGCGAGGTGACCTCGTCGGCCGATGCCTCGGGTGTCACCGACCAGCAGCTGCGCGACGGCGTCGCGGCGCTCACCGGCGACCTGCAGCAGGTGCCCGCGACGGTGAGCGCCATCAAGGTCGACGGCAAGCGGGCGCACGCGCTGGCCCGCGACGGCGAGGAGTTCGAGCTCGCCGCGCGCCCGGTGACCGTCGACCGCTTCGAGATCCTCGGCATCACCCGCGCGGGCGACACCGTGGACCTCGACGTCGAGGTGGACTGCTCGTCGGGCACCTACATCCGGTCCCTGGCCCGCGACCTGGGCGCGGCGCTCGGCGTCGGCGGCCATCTCACCGCGCTGCGGCGCACCGCGGTGGGACCGTTCACGCTGGCGCACGCCCGGACGCTCGACGAGGTGATCGCGCAGCCGGGCGTCAGTCTCGGGATCGACGCGGCGGCCAAGCTGTGCTTCCCGCACCGCGACATCTCCGACGACGACGCCGAGTCGATCAGCCAGGGCCGCTGGCTGGAGCCGATCGGCCTGCGCGGGATCTACACCGTCGTCGATCCGGCGGGCCAGGCCATCGCCCTGGTGCAGGAGAAGGGCCGCCGCGCCGCATCGGTCATGGTCGTGCGACCGGCCACCCTCCGCTGAACGCGGAGAGTGGCCGGAGGCGGGTAGCGGATCGGGTCAGCGCAGGATACGCGCCAGCCACGGGGTGGAGTCGGGCATCGAGGCGAGCACGGTGCCCGAGTGGTCCTCGGTCGGGTAGACGTGCAGCGTCACCGGCTGGTTGTTGGCCTTCATCTGCGCGTAGAGCGAGAGCGCCGAGGGGGCCGGGACGTCCGCGTCCTTGAGGCCCTGGCCGAGGAAGATCGGCCGGTCGTAGCCCTTGTACGGGGTCAGCATGTACGCGTGGATCGCCGGGGAGAGACCCGGGACGGACTGCAGCGGCCGGGAGAACCAGGTCCGCACGTCGTCGCCGGCCAGCTTCTGCTTGAGGATCGGGTAGCACAGCGTGCGGCCCATCTCCAGGCGCTGCTTGCCCTTCGCGTTCAGGGCATTGGTCAGATGCAGGTCGGGCCGGGCGTTGTTCAGGCCCGCCAGGATGTAGGCGGTGTAGGCGTTCAGCGAGCCGGGGAGCTTGAAGGGCGGCACGGCCGGGCCCATCTGCTCGTACAGGTATTCCAGGTTCGCCGGAATGCCGGTGGCGACCACGCCGCGGTAGTCCAGGCCGCGGCCGCGGCTGAACTCCGTCGCGTAGCGCGCGCCGTTCAGCGCGGCGGCCGCACCCTGCGACTGGCCGATGATGGCCCAGCGCTTGGCGAGCTTGGCGCCGGCCGGCAGTTGCAGCTGGTGCGCCGACACCGTGGCGGCGACGATGGCGTGCGCCGCCGTCTTGCCGTCGAGGTAGGCCATCAGGCCGGGGGTGCCCAGCCCGACGTAGTCGGCCGCGACCACCGCGTAGCCCTGGTCCAGCCAGTGGCCGAGGTACTTGACGTCACGCTCGCTGCGCGGATGGGCCGACGGCGTGCAGTCGTCGGCCATGCCGACGGTGCCGTGCGCCCAGGAGATCACCGGCCAGCCGCCGGCCGGCGCCTTGCCGCGGGGCAGGAAGACCGCGCCCGTGCTGGTCGCCATCTTGCCGTGCTGATTCTTGGCCGAGAACTGCACGCGGTAGGCGTGGCTCGCGGCCGGCAGGGTCAGCGACGGATCCAGCGGCACCTGTGCGATCAGCTGACCCTCCCGCGCGGGAATCGGGCCCGAGTAGCCGGTCACGTCGAGACCGGACCACTCGGGAACGCCGATGGACACCACGTCGTCGGCGCGCGCCGGCGCGGCGTCGGTGAGCGTGAACGCCGCCAGTGTCACCGTCACGGCGGCGGCCGTCGCGGTCAGGAATCTTCGGCTGCGGGAGAAAGCACCTGAGGGAATCATGAGCAGAAATTAGCAGCACGCTGTGACGCGTATCGCCGCTCAGCGAGCGTCGGCCCAGGAAGCCGGAAAAGATGGCACGGGATGCGCGAAAGCTGTCACGGGATGTCGAGAAAGATCGCCCGCGCGGCGACGTCCCCGAGGTGAATGGGCGCCGAATCGTCGACGCAGATGGTGATGGTCCCGGCGAAGGGCCGTTTCTCGGTCACCGTCACTCGGCGGTCGAGATCGACGCCGATCTCCTCGAAATACCGCAGCATGGCGGGGTCGGTGTCGGAGATCCGGGTGATCACCGCGGACTGCCCGACGTCCAGGCTGTCGAGACCGCGTGACCCGGCGTTCGGGACCCGCCCGTCCGGCTGCGGGATCGGGTCGCCGTGCGGATCCCGCTGCGGAAAGCCGAGTTTCGCGTCGATCCGCGCCATCAGCCGGTCGGAGACCGCGTGTTCCAGGATCTCCGCCTCGTCGTGCACCTCGTCCCAGCCGTAGCCGAGTTCGCGGACCAGGAAGGTCTCCAGGAGCCGGTGGCGGCGCACCATGCCGATCGCGGCGGCGCGGCCGTCGTCGGTCAGCGAGACCGATCCGTAACGCTCGTGTTCCACCAGTCCCTGGTCGGCCAGCTTGCGGATGCCTTCCGAGGCGGTGGACGGGGAGACGCCGAGCTTCTCGGCCAGCAGCTTGGTGGTGACCTTGACCTCGTTCCACTCCTGGGACGTCCAGATCACCTTCAGGTAGTCCTGGGTCACCGACGTGAGGTCACCGACCGGTCGTGAGTGGGGCATAGGTGAAGCTTACTGGGACACCGGAGAGACGCCCGGGCGGCGGGTCGTACCCTGATGAGGTGTTGCGTTGGCGAGGGTTGGAGAACGTGCCTCCGGGCTGGGGGCGCTGCGTGGTCACCATCGGGGTCTTCGACGGTGTGCATCGGGGCCATGCCCAGCTGGTGGCGGCGGCTACTCGCGCCGCCGCCGAGCGGGGCATCCCCTCGGTGCTGATGACCTTCGATCCGCATCCGTCCGAGGTGGTGCGCCCCGGAACGCATCCGCCGCAGCTGTCGACGCTGGACCGGCGCGCCGAGATCGCCCAGGAGATGGGCATCGACGTCTTCTGCGTCCTTCCGTTCACCCCGACGCTCGCGGCGCAGTCGCCCGAGGAGTTCGTGCACGAGGTCCTGGTGGAGCAGCTGCACGCCGCCGAGGTGGTCGTCGGCGACAACTTCACCTTCGGGCACAAGGCCGCCGGGACCGTCGAACGCCTGCGGGAACTCGGCGCGCGTTTCGGCTTCGAGGTGACCGCGGTGTCGCTGTTCGGCGAGCACGCCGTCACCTTCTCCTCCACCTACATCCGATCGTGTGTGGCGGCCGGGGACGTGGAACTGGCGACCGATGCCCTGGGGCGGCCGCATCGCGTCGAGGGGGTCGTGGTGCACGGCGAGAAGCGCGGCCGCGACCTCGGTTTCCCGACCGCCAACGTCTCGGCCACGACGCATGCCGCGGTCCCCGGCGACGGCGTGTACGCGGCGTGGTTCACCATCGCGCGCAGCGGACGCGAACCCGAGGGCATGGTGATCGGCCGGCGTTACCCGGCCGCGGTCTCGGTCGGTACCAACCCCACCTTCGCCGGGCGCGAGCGCACCATCGAGGCCTACGTGCTCGACGTCGACGCCGACCTCTACGGCCAGCACGTCGCCGTCGACTTCGTCAGCCGGATCCGCGGTATGGAGAGCTACGACAGCCTGGATTCGCTGATCGCCGCGATCTCCGACGACGTCGACCGCACCCGGGTGATCCTCGGCGACGAGGAGTGAGCGAGAGCTGCCGCGGCCCGATTCGCCGCGGCCCGATTCGCTCGGCCGCGCCGGGTCCGGTAGCCTAGAGCGCTGGTGCTTGCTGCGGTCCGTGGCGGCGCACCCTCCGTGGGTACGGAGTCCCCGGGTCCGGGGAACACGATGAGCACGGCACTGAAAAACAAGGAGTTCTTCCATGGCGTTGACCGCTGAGCAGAAGAAGGTCATTCTCGACGAGTACGGCGTGCACGAGGGTGACACCGGTTCGCCGGAGGCCCAGATCGCGCTGCTGACCAAGCGCATCCAGGATCTGACCGAGCACCTCAAGTTCCACAAGCACGATCACCACAGCCGTCGCGGCCTGCTGCTGCTGGTCGGCCGTCGCCGCCGCCTGCTGAAGTACCTGCAGAGCGTCGACATCAACCGTTACCGCTCGCTGATCGAGCGTCTCGGCCTGCGCCGCTGAGCGCAGTCACGACCGAGTCGCAAGGCCGCTCCACCATGACGGTGGGGCGGCCTTCTTCGTCCGGTTTCGGACGTGCTGTTCGTGTGACACGGTGGAGAGGTGACTCTCGAGACACGAGAGCACAGCGGAGGGAGTGTCATGATCATCGCGGCAACCCAGGTCCTCGCCGCCGAGTGGACCACCTCGGTCGGCTGGATCGGCTACATCATCATCGGAGCGATCGCCGGCTGGATCGCGGGCAAGATCGTCGAAGGCAGCGGTGCCGGGATCCTGATGAACATCGTCATCGGCATCGTCGGAGCCTTGATCGGCGGCTTTCTTCTCAGTCTGGTCGGTGTCGACGTCGCCGGCGGCGGCTGGTGGTTCACCCTGTTCACGGCGATACTCGGAGCGGTCATCCTCTTGCTGATCGTGGGGCTGGTCACCAAGAAGAGTTCGTGACGATCGGCGCCACGGCCGTCCCGCGCAACGGTGGGGCGGCCGTCGTCGGGTGGCCGTGTGGCGGAGTTTCTGGGCGCGCCGATCGCGAAATGGCACCGACGCGGCTAGAATGGTCGCCGAATGCTGCATTGCGTGCAGTGCGGCTGTCGTGTAGTCAGACCGGTCCTCGGTAGTGGCTGCCGGAATCATCAGAGAATTCCGGCAGCTTCGATCGAAGGCCGTCTCCACCGCGGAGGGCGTGAGCCCGACGGTGCGGTGCGCGTACGGCCATGCCTCACCGCAGTCAGTGTTCCCGGTGCCCGCATCCGCGTGGCGCCTGCTGCTGCATACCCGCGGACGGCTCCGGCCGGTCCGCGCCACGAAGGGATTGACAACACATCCATGACTGATGTCATCGAAGAATTCGACGAGACCATCACCGAGGTCTCCTGCGTGATCGACAACGGCGAGTTCGGGAAGCGGACCCTCCGCTTCGAGACCGGCCGGCTGGCTCTGCAGGCCGCGGGCTCGGTCGTCGCCTACCTGGACGAGGGCACCATGATCCTCTCCACCACCACCGCCTCGAAGAACCCGAAGGACCACTTCGACTTCTTCCCGCTCACCGTCGACGTCGAGGAGCGGATGTATGCCGCGGGCCGGATCCCCGGCTCGTTCTTCCGCCGCGAGGGCCGCCCGTCCACCGACGCGATCCTCACCTGCCGCCTGATCGACCGGCCGCTGCGCCCGTCGTTCGTCGACGGCCTGCGCAACGAGATCCAGGTGGTCGAGACCATCCTGTCGCTCGACCCGAAGGACCTGTACGACGTCGTGGCCATCAACGCCGCGTCCGCGTCGACCCAGATCGCCGGTCTGCCGTTCTCCGGCCCGGTCGGCGGCGTGCGCGTCGCGCTGATCGGCACCCAGTGGGTGGCGTTCCCGACCGTCGAGCAGCTCGAGGGCGCCGTCTTCGACATGGTCGTCGCCGGCCGCGTCACCGACGCGGGTGACGTCGCGATCATGATGGTCGAGGCCGAGGCCACCGAGAACGTGCTCGCGCTGATCGAGGGCGGTGCCACCGCGCCGAGCGAGGCCGTCGTCGCCGAGGGCCTGGAGGCCGCCAAGCCGTTCATCGCGCAGCTGTGCGAGGCGCAGAAGCAGCTGGCCGCGGCCTCCGCCAAGGAGACCCGCGACTTCCCGCTGTTCCCGGCCTACCAGGACGACGCGTTCGCCGCGGTCTCGGAGTTCGCCTCCGACCGGCTGGCGCAGGTGCTGGCCATCGCCGGGAAGCAGGAGCGCGACGAGGCCACCGACGCTCTCAAGGCGGACGTGCTCGCCGAGCTGGGCGAGCGTTTCGCCGGCCGGGAGAGCGAGATCGGCGCGGCCTTCCGCTCGCTGACCAAGAAGCTGGTCCGCCAGCGCATCCTGACCGACCACTTCCGCATCGACGGCCGCGGCATCACCGACATCCGTGAGCTGTCGGCCGAGGTGAGCATCGTGCCGCGTGCCCACGGCTCGGCGCTGTTCGAGCGCGGTGAGACCCAGATCCTGGGCATCACCACTCTCGACATGGTCAAGATGGCCCAGCAGATCGATTCGCTCGGCCCGGAGACCTCCAAGCGCTACATGCACCACTACAACTTCCCGCCGTACTCGACCGGTGAGACCGGCCGCGTCGGCTCGCCGAAGCGCCGCGAGATCGGCCACGGCGCCCTCGCCGAGCGGGCCCTGGTGCCGGTGCTGCCGAGCGTCGAGGAGTTCCCGTACGCGATCCGTCAGGTCTCCGAGGCGCTGGGCTCCAACGGCTCCACCTCGATGGGCTCGGTCTGCGCATCGACCCTGTCGATGCTGAACGCCGGTGTGCCGCTGAAGGCCCCGGTCGCCGGTATCGCGATGGGTCTGGTGTCCGACGAGGTCACCATCGACGGCAAGAGCGAGACCCGCTACGTCGCGCTGACCGACATCCTCGGCGCCGAGGATGCCTTCGGTGACATGGACTTCAAGGTCGCCGGCACCAAGGACTTCGTGACGGCCCTGCAGCTCGACACCAAGCTCGACGGCATCCCCTCGCAGGTGCTCGCCGGTGCGCTCAGCCAGGCCAAGCAGGCCCGCCTGACCATCCTCGACGTGCTCGCCGAGGCGATCGATGAGCCGGACGAGATGAGCCCGTACGCGCCGCGGATCACCACCATCAAGATTCCGATGGACAAGATCGGCGAGCTGATCGGCCCCAAGGGCAAGACGATCAACGGCATCACCGAGGAGACCGGCGCCAACATCTCGATCGAGGACGACGGCACCGTGTTCATCGGCGCCGCCAACGGCGAGGCCGCGCAGGCCGCGATCGACAAGGTCAACGCCATCGCCAACCCGCAGCTGCCCAAGGTGGGCGAGCGCTTCCTGGGCACGGTCGTCAAGACCGCCGCCTTCGGCGCCTTCGTCTCGCTGCTCCCGGGCCGCGACGGCCTGGTCCACATCAGCAAGCTGGGCAACGGCAAGCGGATCGGCAAGGTCGAGGACGTGGTGAAGGTGGGCGACAAGCTCCAGGTGGAGATCGCCGACATCGACGAGCGCGGCAAGATCAGCCTCGTCCCGGTGCAGGCGGAGACCGCCGCCGCCGAGTAGGCATCAGCAGACGGCACGGCGGCCCGTCACCCGTTTCGGGTGGCGGGCCGCCGTCGTCTCCGTCTCTGCCGGTATACGCCGTCAGAGATCACGCAGGTAGAGGAGCATGCGATAGTCGTTGCCGGGCTCGATGTTGACGAACCCGTGCCGTTCGTAGAAGCGGCGCGTGTCGTGGTCGATCTCGTCGACGTTGATGTGCAGACCACCGCCTCGGCGCCGTCGTACCTCGTCGATCACCGCGTTGAGCAGTTCCGAGCCGATACCCCGGTCCCGGAGGGCGGGAGCCACGTACAACTCGTCGAGGACCGCCAGCGGCCCGTCGTAGTAGATGGTCGGGCGCAGGGTCACGGTTCCGAAACCCGTGGCCGCGCCTGCGGATTCCGCGAGGACCGCGAATCCGTCCTCATCCGCGAGCAGCAGCGCGTACCGGCGGGCGAGAACATCGATGTCAGCCGGCTCCGCGCCGAACTCGGTGTCGAACGCGTCCTGGAGCCGGGCGAGGAGCGCGGCGTCGCCGACGGTGGCCATACGTGTCGTCACACCACCTACGTTAGGGCGCTGGCGTCGTCGACCACTGCTGTCTGGTGGCTGCTCAGTAGCCGTCGGACAGCAGTCTTGGCCCGGGGACGACGGTGGGCTGGTGTCAGGCCAAGCGCCGGTGCCCATCGGTATGGACATCCAGCCGCTTGCGCGCCGCGGTTTGAGCCCGGACGACTTGTCGAGGAACCGGGTCGCTCTGTTGTCGGCGTCATTCACGTCGATCTGGTCGCGCTTCATAGTTCCGCCGCGCACCTGCGGCAGGCGAGCGGACTCGCACCGATCGTCTGCGGGCGGCCGGGACAGGTCAGGCGACGTCGATCGGGCCCGAGTTGCCGCTGAACCCGGTGAGCGCGCCGGTCGGCGACTTCGCATCGCCGTAGTAGCGCACCCGGTAGCGGCCGCGCGCGTTCTGCGGGATACGCCAGGTGACGGTCGCCTTCGACGCCGAGGCGCCGACGCGCTCCCACGCGAGTTCGGTGGACTCGTGGTCGTCGTCGTACGCGACCTGCCAGCCGGTGGGGGTCTGCTTCTCGACGGCGTAGTAGCCGACCGTGTTCGGGCCGCGGCGGATCTTGTTGGTGGGGTAGGCGCCGCAGAAGGCGACGGTGACGGTCGATCCGGCCTTCGCCGCTCGGGGGACCTTCGACACGGTCTGCCCGAAGCGCGTGCCGGGCAGCGGGGTGTCGGCCGGCTGGGTGCCGAGCAGATCGGGCTGCAGTCCGGCGCGGTCGGCCGGGCGCGCCTCGCCGCGCAGCCGGGTGCCACGGGCCATGGCGCGGGCCATCTTGTCGAACTCCTGCATGTACGCGCACAGCGTCCAGCGCCCGAACATCGTCTCGCCGCCCTCGTACTGCTGCGAGGCGTACTCCTCGGGCGTCGTCGTGTACTGGCTGTATCCGTTCGAATAGCCTTGCAGCAGAACGTTTTCCAGCGGCACCTTCAGCGCGTCGGCGACGATCCGCCGCACCCGGAGACCGGCGACGATGGTGCTCTCCGTCGGCATGGCGGCCAGCACCAGATCGCCGATCCGGATCAGCTGGATCGGGAGGGTCTGCTCGATCCAGGGGCGCGGGGGCAGCATGCCGAGCGGGAACAGCTCGGCCTTGGGCGCCTGCGCGTAGACCATCCACGGCTCGGGGGTGGGGACGGCGGTGGCGCCGAGAGCGACGGTCAGCTCGTTCCGCATCCCCTCGTGCAGGATCGAGAGCTGGCTGCGAGTGTTGTCCTCCATGCTGGTCGCCGCGGCGGCCATTCCCATCATCGCCGGGGTGGTGCGCGCGGCCTTCCCATTGGGTGTGTAGTGGCCGTCGATGTGCATGTCGGCCAGGTTGAGATACTTGGTGGCGCAGTCGATGCCGCCGCGCAACGGCCGTGCACCGGCGAGTGCGTTCTGGCCGGCGCGGTCCTGGCGCTGCCCGATCAGGATGCGGTTGGTCCGGTGGTTCGCTGTCGGCCCGCCCGGGTGCATCTTGCGCAGCCACAGGTTCGGCGTCATGTCACCGGCGTTGGTCTGCGCGTGCGCGGTGACCACGTGCGGATCGCGTTGTTCGGCCAGATACGCCGCGTAGCCCTTGTTGTCCGGGCCGATCAGGAAGTTGGCGTCGGTGAGCGACGTGCCGTGCGTGGCGAACCAGACGATCTCGCCGATCGTCTGCCCGCCGCGCCGCAGCCGGATGGCCGTCACCTGCGGATCGATGTGCTGCGGGAAGTGCTTGCGGTCGGGTTCGGGATTCATCGCGAACGCCGGCATCGAGCGGTTGGCGCTCGCGTTGTGGAGTTCGGCGAAGCCCAGTTCGACGGTGCCCGGGCCCAGGCTGCGGTGCGCCTGATCGACGGCGTCGAGCAGCCCCGCCATCTCGGCGACCAGCGAATTGTGCCGGTGTCCCTTCGCGGCCAGCGTGTACGCGTAGTCCCACGACGTGCCGCCGCACGAGTTGTGGTTGTGCGTCGCGTTCAGGTTGACGTTGTGCTCGTCGTACAGATGGCCGTAGCGCTTGCGCAGTTCGGCGAGCAGCAGATTGTGGTGCGAGGTGAAGATGCACGCGATGTCGGCGGTGATGAACAGGACCCGCTTGCCGGTCGCCGCGTCGGCGATCACGTACGCGCGCGCCCAGGTCCGCTGCAACAGACCTTCCGCGACCTGTTCCATGTCGGAGTAGCCCATCATGCCCTGGCCGGCGATGGCCCCGGTCATGTCGCCCTTGCCGGCGCCGACCAGATAGCCGCTCCCGCCCGGGGCCGCGGTGGCGGGCGACGAGGCCCCGGCGATGCCGAGGGCGCCCACCCCCGCGGCGGTGACGGCGGCGGCCTGCAGCAGGTTTCGGCGTGAGATGTCGGCCATGGTTGCTCCCCGAGCTAGAACGTGTGGCAATTCGCTGTACGTTAACTCACGAGTAGCGATAAGACGAGACCCGGGTCACCCATTCGGGTGACCCGGGTCTCGTCGAGGAAGCGCGGACGGCGGCGGTCAGGCGGCGGTGACGGCGTCCTGGAGTTCCTGGGGAGCGAGTCGGCGGCCGCGCAGCGGATAGACGAAGGCCGCCAGGACGGCGCCGATCGCTGCCGCCACCGCACCGACGATGAAGCACAGCTGGAAGCTGCCGAGGGTCGGCACCTCGTGGCCGCCGAGATCCATGGTCCGGCTGGTCATCACGACGGCCATCACCGCACCGGAGACGGTGGTGCCGATGGACCGGGCCAGACCGTTGACGCCGACGCTCGCTCCGGCTTCGGCCGGCGGCACGTTCTCCAGGATCAGGGTCGGCATGGCGGCGTAGCCGATGCCCACGCCGGCGAAGCCGACGCAGGTGGCGATCAGCAACTGCCATGGGGCGCCGGTGAGGAAGATCGCGAGTACGTAGCCGACGGCGAGGACCAGTCCGCTCAGGGTGAGCGTGAGACGTCCGCCGATGGTCGACAGCAACTTGCTCGACACGGGAGCGAACAGCAGCATCATCAGGCCGCTCGGTGCCATCCAGAGGCCCGCCTGCAGAATGCTCCGGCCGAGACCGTATCCGGTGGCCTCGGGCATTTCGAGGAGTTGCGGCACGACGATGGCCTGCGCCATCATGCCGAACCCGATGAGAACGGCGGCGAGGTTGGTCATCAGGACCGGCCGGCGCGCCATGGTCCGCAGATCGACCAGCGGATCGTCGAGGCGCGTCTCGAACACGCCCCAGAGCGCCAGCACCGCCAGACCTCCGAAGATCGCGCCGAGCGTGGTCGCCGACGTCCAGCCCCAGTCCTGCCCCTTGGAGATGCCGACCAGGAAGGCGACGAGACCGATGGCGAGGCCGATGGCGCCGAGCCAGTCGAGATGCGCGTCCTGCGCGTCGTGCACGTGTGGCAGAAAGAGCAGCGACAGGACGACCATCACCGCGGCGAAGCCCAGCGAGACCCAGAACAGGATGTGCCAGTCGCGGCCATCGGCCAGCCAGGCGGCCAGCGGAAGGCCGAGTGCGCCGCCGACGCCGAGCATGGCGCTGATCGACGCGACCGCGGTGTTCACCAGGTGGAGCGGGGTCACCTCGCGAACGAAGCTGATCGCGACCGGGATGTAGCCCATCGCCATCCCCTGCAGGACCCGCCCGACGAGCATCGGGGCGAGCGTGTCCGAGAGCGCACAGATCAGGGAGCCGACCAGCAGTACGACGCTCAGCGCGACCAGGACCGGCTTCTTGCCGAAGATGTCGGCGAGGCGGCCGGCCACCGGCATCGCCACGGCGCCGCCGAGCAATGTCGCCGTCAGCACCCAGGAGGCGTTGGCCGGGCTGGTGTTCAGGAGGCCGGGGAGCTCGAGCTGGATGGGGAGCACCAGCGACTGCATCAGCGAGACGAACAGGCTGGACACACCGAGCGTGATCACGATGACGATGGGGTTCACCGGCGTGCCGGCTCGTGGCCGCACGTCTGGGTCGGGGATGTTCATGTGAGAAATCCTTTGCATGAAGAGGTGTGCAAACTACACAGCGACGATTGTGTAGATTACACACCGGACCGAACGGTCCCCATCTCCGAGAGGGCGACGTGAGCGAGAGCACGCAGATTTCCGGCGAATACGACTATCGCGGCCTCGGCGACGAGCCGAGCCTCCGGATGGCGAAGGCACTCACGCGCCTCGAGGGCTTCCGGCGTCATCGGCCCCGCGACGGCGGGCTCGGTGCCGCGGACATGCGCCTGCTGTGGCTCCTGGTGGAATCCGGCCCGCAGACGCTCGCCGAGGTGACCTCGGCGCTCGGTCTGGAGCGGTCGACGGTGAACCGCCAGGTCAATGCGGCGGTCGCGGCGGGTCTCCTGGGGAAGGAGCGCATCGCGGCGTCCAGCGCGTACCGGGTGTTCCTCACCGCGGACGGCTATCGCGCCTTCGGCGAGGGCGCCCGCCGGGTCCTCGCGTCGATCGGCGAGACGCTCGCCGACATGGGGGAGGACGACTCGACGCGCCTGCTCGAACTGACCGAACGCTTCGTCGACGCCTATGGGCGCCGGATCGGTGGTGAACTAGAGGGATGAACCTCGACGAATACCTGTCTTACGACGCCACCGGACTCGCTGAACTGGTCGCCACCGGCGAGGTGACGCCCGCCGAACTCCTCGACCTCGCCCGGCAGCGACTCGCCGCGGTGAATCCCGCTCTCAACGCCGTGGTGATCGAGACCGCCGAGAACGCCGACGTCCAGGTGGCCGGCGACCTCACCGGACCGTTCGCCGGGGTGCCGTTCCTGATCAAAGACCTGTCGCAGGAGTACCGCGGCTACCCGACCACCGGCGGCTGCAAGGCTCTGCGCAACGACATCGCGACGGAGAACGCGCTGGTCACCGACCGCTTCCTGGATGCGGGGCTGGTGATCTTCGGCAAGACCAACACCCCCGAACTCGGTTCCAAGGGGATCACCGAGTCGCAGCTGTGGGGGCCGGCGCGCAACCCCTGGGACACCACGAGGACGCCCGGCGGCTCGTCGGGCGGTTCGGCCGCCGCGGTGGCCGCGGGAGTGGTTCCGGCCGCGGGCGCCAACGACGGCGGGGGATCGATCCGTATTCCGGCCGCCACCACCGGCCTGGTGGGACTCAAGCCGAGCCGCGGTCTGGTGCCTTACGGGCCGCAGACCGGTGAGCCGATGTTCGGAATGGCCGTGGAGGGTGTCGTCTCGCGGACCGTGCGCGACACCGCCCGCCTGCTCGACACCATCGTCGGCGCCGATCCGGCCGCGGACTATCTCGCCCAGTTCCCGCCGGAGCCCTTCGCCGCCCGGCTGGCGGAGCGGCCGGGCCCGCGCCGCATCGGGTATTCCGCGCACTCGGCCATTCGCGGCGAGCCGACACCGTCGGCGCGGCGGGCGATGGAGGAGACCGCGCAGCTGCTCACCGACCTCGGTCATCATGTCGAGGAGGTGCCGCCGCCGTACGACGACAAGGCGCTGGCCGGGACCTTCCTGACGATCTGGTTCGCGCAACTCGCCGGTCAGGTGGCCGAGATCAAGGAGCGCACCGGTGCCGGTGACGGCGACTTCGAGGCCGACACCCTCGCGATGGTCGAACTGGGCCGGGCGAACGGCGCGGTCGGGCTGCTGCGGGCGCTCGGCGAGATCACCGGGTACACGCGGGCGATGACGACGTTCTACGAGAGCTACGACCTGTTCATGACGCCGACGCTCGCCGAGGAGCCGATCAAGGTCGGCTCCCTCGACACTCCGGCGCCGTTGCGGGCAGGCGCCCGTCTGGCGCATCGGCTGCACGGCGGCCGGCTGCTCACCGCCACCGGTGTGATCGAGCAGATGATCGACGACAACCTCGGCTGGGTGCCCTACACCCAGATGGCGAACCTCACCGGCCGCCCGGCCATCACCGTCCCGATCCACTGGACCCCCGCGGGCCTGCCGCTGGGCGTGCAGTTCAACGGGCCTCTCGGCGCGGACGGTGCGCTTCTGCGATTCGCGGCTCAGCTGGAGGAGGCGGCACCCTGGATCGACCGGTTCCCGGCCCAGCCCGCCTGAACACCACCGCCTAGACTCGGTGCCGAGAGCGGCGTCGAGTGATGAAGGTGGAGACGATGAGCAGCGGTGCGATCCGGGTCGGTGTGCTGGGCAGCAGGGGCAAGGTCGGGCAGGCGATCGTCGCCGGGGTGCAGGCCGCGGAGGACACCGAGTTCACCGTCGGCGTGGACACCGGCGATCCGCTGAGTTCGTTCGTCGACTCCGGCACCCGGGTGGTGGTCGACTTCACCCACCCCGATGCGGTGATGGACAACCTGAAGTTCCTGATCGACAACGGTATCCACGCCGTCGTCGGCACTACCGGATTCACCGATGAGCGACTGTCCCAGGTGCAGGCCTGGATCGACGATGCGGACAACGGCGTCGGTGTGCTGATCGCCCCGAACTTCGCGATCGGCGCGATCCTGTCGATGTATTTCGCGGAGAAGGCGGCGCCGTACTTCGACTCGGTGGAGATCGTCGAACTGCATCATCCGTACAAGGCCGACGCGCCGTCGGGGACGGCGGGACGTACGGCCAGGCTCGTCGCGCAGGCCCGGGCCAAGGCCGGCAGCGCCCCGATGCCCGATGCCACGTCGACCGGGCTCGAGGGTGCCCGAGGGGCCGACGTCGACGGGGTGCGCGTGCACTCGGTACGACTCGCCGGACTCGTCGCGCACCAGGAGGTGCTGCTCGGCACCCAGGGGGAGACGCTCACCATCCGGCACGACTCCATCGACCGCACGTCGTTCGTGCCCGGCGTGCTCCTGGGCGTCCGCGAGATCGACACTCATCCCGGTCTGACCGTGGGCCTCGACCGGTTCATGGACCTGTAGCCGATGGCGGATCAGCGGAGGGCGAAGCAGAAGGACGCCCGGCCGATCGTCCTGATGATCGGATTCATGGTCTTCGCGATCGGCGTCTACCTGGTGCTGCTCAGCCGGTCCGCGGTGCGGCTCATCCAGACCGGTGGCGCGGTGGGGATCGGCCTGGGCATCGGCGTCTTCATCCTGCCGGTGATCGGCGTCTGGATCGTCGTGCGCACACTGCAGGCCGGGATCGAGCACCAGCGGATGGCCGCGGCGGTGGCCGACGCCGGGCGCGACCTGAACGTCGACGACCTGCCCCGCCGGCCGTCCGGCCGGATCGAGCGGGACGCCGCGGACGAGCTGTTCGCGCAGGTCAAGATCGAATGGGAGGCCGACCCCTCGGACTGGATGAGCTCCTACCGGATCGCTCGCGCCTACGACTACGCCGGCGACCGCAAACGGGCCCGCGAGATGATGTCGCGCGCCGCGGAGGGATACCGGGCCGCGAAGGCGGCCGGAGGACTCGCGGAGACACGCGAGCATGAATGATGCCGACCGGACACTCGACGACGCCGAGGCCCTCTGGGCCGCAGCGCTGTCGAGTGCCGGTGCCGGCACCCTCTCGGCGCCGAGCGGCTGCGGCGAGTGGAGCAACCGCGAGTTGATCGACCACGTGATCGGCGGCGCCGACCGGTACCGGATGCTGATCGAGGGCGCCTCCGCCGGCGACACCGCGGTCACCCGGGGCCGGGACTACATCGGCGACGATCCGGTCGCGGCGTTCTGGCGATACGAGCGCGCTCTGCGCGCCGCGGCCTCGTCGGCCGATCTCGGCCTGCCGGTGGACCATCGCGCCGGGCCTCGGTCCGGCACGGAACTGATGACGATGCGCGTCATGGAGCTGACGCTGCACGCGCAGGATCTGTGCGTGGGTCTCGGGATTCCGTGGGCGCCGCCGGAGCGGCTCTGCGAGTATCTGCTGACCGAGGCCGCGCCGGTGATCGACGGCCTGCGCGGACTCGGTCTGTTCGCCGCCGCGACGGCACCCCGATCCGCGACGCCCGCGGATCGGCTGCTCGCTTTCACCGGGAGGTCGTGATGTCCGAGCCTCGACGACTGCTGATCGTGCACCACACGCCGTCGCCGCACTGCCAGGAGATGCTGGAAGCGGTGATCGCGGGGGCCACCGACCCGGACATTCGGGGCGTGCGCGTGATCCGGCGCGCCGCTCTCACGCTGTCGCCGGTCGACGTGCTGGAGGCCGACGGCTATCTGCTCGGTTCGCCGGCGAACCTGGGCTACATGTCGGGTGCGCTCAAGCACGCGTTCGACGTCATCTACTACCCGTGCCTCGACGCCACCGGCGGGCGTCCGTACGGACTGTTCATGCACGGCAATCAGGGCACCGAGGGAGCTCAGCGGAGCGTCCACTCGATCGCCGGTGGACTCGGCTGGGTCAAGTCGGCCGACGACGTCGTCGTCTCCGCCAAGCCGACGAAAGACGAAGTCGAGGCCTGCTGGAATCTCGGCGCGACTGTCGCGGCGTGCCTGATGGACTGACTCGGGCCGTCAGGATCCGGTGCGCGCGGCCTGCTCGCGGGCGTCGAGGATCTCGCCGATGTGCGTGTTGGCCCAGAGTTCGAGCTCGTGCAGCGGTGCGCGCAGCGAATGGCCCAGGGGGGTGAGTTCGTATTCCACGCGCGGCGGGATCTCCGGGTACTGGGTGCGGGTGAGGAGGCCGTCGCGCTCCAGGCCGCGCAGCGTCTGGGTGAGCATCTTCTGGGAGATGCCGTCGATGCGGTGGGCGATCTGGCTGAAACGGCGAGGGCCGTCGCTGAGCGTCCCGATGATCAGCACGGTCCAGCGGTCGCCGATCCGGTCGAGGATGTCGCGCGTCGGGCAGTTGCGGTCGTACGGGTTCGGGGCCGTCGGTGCGCCGGTCATGCCGGGTCCCTTCGTCGTCGGTGTGTAAGTTACCGAAAAGTGCCTACTTACCAATGGAGAGTAACACGCCTACAGTGAGTCAAGAGGGGTCGTGAACAGGTCACGACCCGGAACGACAAAGGGAGAACTCTTCATGGCGCACATCACCGTTCTGGGCGGCACCGGCTACGCGGGCCGCCACCTCGTCGCGGCCGCCGCGAGCCGGGGACACTCGGTGACCTCGTACAGCCGCTCGCAGCCGTCGTCGCCGGTCGCCGGTGTCGACTACCGTACCGGCGATCTGACCGATCCGGCCGTCCTCGCCGCGGCCACGCAGGGGGCCGATGTCGTCGTCTCGGCGCTCTCCCCGCGCGGTGAACTGGAAGGACCCGGCGTGCTGCGCGCGCTGGAACAGACGATCGCCGATGCGGCGGCGACGGCAGGCGTGCGCTTCGGGGTCATCGGCGGCGCGGGCTCCCTGCTCGTCGCGCCGGACGGCCCGCGCGTCGCCGACACCCCGGACTTCCCGGCGGAGATCAAGCCGGAGGCGCAGGAGATGGCCGGCGTACTCGACGATCTGCGCGCGAGCGACTCGGGAGTGGACTGGTTCTACGTGAGCCCGGCCGGCGGCTTCGGGCCCTGGGCCGAGGGCGAGGCCACCGGTACCTATCGCATCGGCGGCGATGTGCTGCTGGTCGACGACGCCGGTCAGTCGAACATCTCCGGCGCCGACTTCGCGGACGCGGTCGTGCGCGAGATCGAGACGCCGGCGCACCGCGGCTCCCGGTTCACGGTGGCCTACTGAGCCGCGGCAGCCGCGTATCCGAGAAGGGCGCGCATCGCAAGGGGTGACCCGCCCGGCCTGTGGACGGCGGCCGTCGTCCACAGGCCGGAGACTGGGGGACTGGTGCCGCCGGTACGCCGCGGGAGACGCTGGTCTCCGACGAGGGGAGCCGGCGATGGGGGCACAGGTCTGGGTCACGCTAATCGTCGGCCTGGGGGCGACGTTCGGTGTGCTCGCCACGCTGTGGCAGCGGCAGCGATCGGAACATCTCCGGCCGTGTTGAGCAGCGCCGCGATCGCCTGCGGCACGACGAGCAGCAAGCGCGTGTCGAGTGGTGGCGACGGTGGGAGTGGGCCGTTGAACTGGCGTTATCGGATGACGACGCGACAGAGGCGACAGGGATCGAAACGCTCGAAGCTCTCGTCTTGTCGCCACTGCAGACACCCAGTGAGTTCGGTATCGTCGAGATATACCTGAAGAATCGGGGAGGAATCGGCGATGGATCTCAGTGAGAGCGAGCGCCAGCGGATGAACGCCGACTACACGCTCCGTGGCAGGACCCCGCGGGCGCGGTCGGCAGCGGCGCGAGCATTGGTGACGATCGCCCGTCGGCGTGGTGAAGAGCCGGACCAGTGGGTGCTCGACGAGTAGTGCCCCATAAGGTGGTGTAACTCGGTGGCCGAGATCGTCTCCGACTTCGTGTCGGGACGGACGTAGAGCGGCCACCGTGTGATCCTTCGAGTCAACCGTCTAAAGAATCCTCGAACGGAGTCATCACGATGACCGCACCTCATATTGTCGACCCTGCAGGCCTGCTTGGCCAAGCCCTCGCCGACGCGTCACCGGATCTGATGCGCGAGCTGCTGCAAA